>SVMQ01000183.1 GCA_015067375.1 Oscillospiraceae bacterium
GTCCGTAGTGTCCGACAGGCTCTTCGCTGTACTTCGCTTTCATCATAGTGCGCAGAACGATGCGGTTTATCACCACCGCCTTTTCGCTGTCCTTGCTGCGCTTTAAGACTGCCGCAAGATCAGCCGCAGAGGAACGCTCCGTTATACCCTCGGGATTCACGCCCAAAGCTGTCAGAGTATCGCCAAGCTGCAGCAGCTTTTCAGCAGGCGGAGCCTCGTGTATACGATAAACGAAAGGTATCTTCTCTTTCATCGCAAGCGCTGCAGCGGAATTGTTCGCGATGAGCATGAACTCCTCGATTATCTTTTCCGAAACGCCACGGTCGCGCGGCTTGATATCAACACAAATACCGTTGCTGTCAGTGATGATCTTGCTCTCTACTGTATCTATCTCCGGAGCGCCGCGGTTTTCGCGGTTCTTTTCAAGTATCTCGGCAAGCTCGCGCATTATCGGCAGCTTGTCGATGACCATCGCGTACTTTGCCTTTATCTCATCATCAGCGCTGCCGTCCAGTATCTTGTTGACCTCGGCATACACGCCCTTGACCCTGCTGCGGATAACAGACTTCTCAAAGCGATAGGACATCAGCTTGCCCTGAAAGCTTACCTCCATAAGGCAGGAGAAAGCAAGCCTGTCCACCTGCGGATTGAGCGAGCATATTCCATTTGACAGCTGCTTTGGCAGCATCGGCACCACCTGATCTGCATAGTAGATCGATGTACCGCGCGTGTATGCTTCCTCGTCCAGAGCCGTTCCTTTACGCACATAGTGCGATACATCAGCGATATGCACACCCAGCTTGTAGCACTTGTCTGTTTTTGTTATGCTGATAGCGTCGTCGATGTCCTTTGTATCAGCGCCATCTATCGTGAAGATAGCCTCACCGCGCAGGTCAAGGCGGCGCTCCACCTCATCCTCGTCAGGCTCGTCTATATCAAACTTCGCCGCTTCAAGCAGCACCTCATCAGGGAACACCGTATGCAGCCCATTTGCCATCATATATGCCTGCGCACCTGCCTTGGCATTCTCGCAGCTGCCAAAACCATCCACGATAGTTACTGTATGGTCAAAGTGACGCTCGCCGCGCTTCTTGATAGCAAACACGACCTTATCGCCAACGTGCAGCAGGTTCATGCCTGTTTTTGAAATGACCAGCGGCTCGTCGCAAAGCTTGTCAGGCAGCACCTTGAGCTTGTTGCCGTCAGGCACTATAACGCCTGTAAGCAGCATATCACTCTCCTGCAGCACACCTATCACCACCGCAACAGGGGAGCGGTTGTAATCATCCGCATCGGCGATCTTTTTTGCAAGCACCACATCGCCAGGGATAGCGCCCAGCATATCTCTGCCGCGCACGAAATACTCCACAGGAACTTCGGTCGCCGTCATAAATCCCGACTTTGGTGTTACGCGCGTCACAGTCGCCTCGAAATACTGACCACAGTTCTTGAGATAACACACTTCCTTTTTCAGCGTGATATCCCCGAATTTCTTCATCTCATTTATAGCAGTATCCAGCTTTTTCATGCTCTTCTTGGTGAGTCCAAGATAGGCAGCAAGCGCCTTTTTCGTCATACCCTTGCCGCCCGCAGAATAAAGCGCAGACACGATGGATAACTTAAAGCTGTTCATAATATCATTCCTTTCTGTAATCAGATATCCGTTTCTTTAAAAAAAGGACAGACCCGAAAGCCTGTCCGTGTTATTTACTCTGTTGCAGCAGATGTATCTGTTGCTGCATCGGCATCGCTCTGAGAGGATGTGTCGGCAGCCTCAGGCTCAACCTCGATCGGAGCAGTAGTTGTAGCAGCTGCATCAGCAGCGGAATCTGTGTCGGTAGTCACTGTAGATGTCACACCGCTTGTCGCTGCCTGATCGCCTGTCGCTTGTGCCTTGTTTGCATAAACATTGATGATGTTTACCGCGAAAGCCAGCACGAAGAAGATCACAGTGGAAACTACCATAGCACGGTTGAGCTTTGCTTCCTTGGTTCTTCCTGAGTTCTTCTGATAGAAGCTGTCGCTGCTTGCACCGCTGATAGCCTGTGACATACCCGACTTTGTGTCGCTCATCAGCACTACGATAACGATAAACACACACGCGATGATCAGCACGATCGCACTGATTATCTCAAAGATCTCTATAAACTCCATTGTTATTTTCCTCCATTGTTTGTCTTATATTTATGTAGCCCCAAAAAAGGGCACAAGGGATATCATACTTTGATATTATATCACATCATTTTATAAAATGCAATAGTTTTTTGAAAAAATCTATCAAAATCCAAGAACATCGCAAAAAACACCTATATTATATATGTGATAAAGTTATCCCCCTCTTTTGAGGGGGATCGCTCATATTCTGGATTTCGCAAGAAACGCACGGACTCTGTTGACTATAAGCTTATCATTGTCGTAAGCAAGGTGCTGGGGCGCCTGACTTATCTCGACCCAACGTATCTCGGAGATCTCTTCCTCCTGCGCTTTTACCTCGTGGCTTGTGGCGCGCGCAACGAAATACACGACCTCCTTGCGCGTATCGCGTCTGGGATTGAAGATGACTGTTTCACGGAACGATGGATCATCGATAGAAATGTCGATGTTTGTTTCCTCCTTTATCTCCCGAACAGCAGTCTGTATCTCGGTCTCCCCCTGTTCCATGTGGCCCTTGGGGAACGACCAGTAGCCCGATTTGATATGCTTTATCAACAATATCTCAGTGTTTCCGTAATGCTTACGGTAAACTATCGCACCGCATGATTTTTCGTAATTCATGCCAGCTTTCCTTTCGTAATGATCGTTACATATATTATAGCACAGTTTATAGCGTTTGTCACGCTTTTTTTGACATCTTGTTTCGGTTGGGCATTTGGCACAAAACAAGACGTTTCAGTTTGCCGATTTTGTGTCATTTGCACAGCAAAAAACAAACCATCATTTTTAGTTAATTTTACAAAAACAAAACTCGCTTTTTAAAGAAATTTACATTTTGTGGATGCATTTTGAAATAGTTACAAAATGGTTACAAAACTTTTTTGTATAGTTTTAACAAAAACCATAGTATGTTTTCGTTTGACATTTACGAAAGAAAACGGTATAATAGCAAAAGTGTTACAAAAGAAAGGCATAACTATGTCAATCAAAGGCAGCAGCGCATCGTATCACTTTACATTATAACAAGTGCTGCAGAGCATTGGAGGCAACATGAAACCACAGATAGAAAACACTAAGCTGAACAGGTCTATCAAGCAGAGCAAGCTTATCAAGATAACGCTGTTCATGACAACTATACTGCTGATCGTAATGATGAGCGGTTCACTGTATTTCCGCGACCGCGTATACATCACTGACCGCGGCGTAACGACAGAGCTTATGATATCCGACCAGGACATCGACACTGTTCTCGCCACAGGCGGCTACAGCATAGGCGCAAACGACCGCATCACCTATACCGCCGAGGATGAACACACAGCATACATCACCATCACTCGCGCATTCGACATCACGATAAACGCAGACGGAAAAGAGCTCACGGTTCCTGTCATTGACGAAACAGCAGCAGAGGCTCTTGAAAAAGCAGGCATCACACTCGGCGAGAACGATCTCATCGACTGTGAGTTAGACGAGGAAGTATACGAGGGCATGAGCATAACCATCACCCGAGTAAACTACCAGCTGCGCGCCACAACATCCGAGATCCCTTACAGCACCATATATGTTGACAACTCCAACATGGTCATCGGTGAGGAGCGTGTGGTAACACATGGCGAAAACGGCGTAAGGACTTACGTTGTAAAAGAAAAGTATATCGACGGTGTACTCAGCGCTCAGGAGCTGACCGCCGACAACATCGAAAAGGAAGCCACCACAATGGTCATCGAGCGCGGCACAGCTCTCGCAGAGCCTTACGCAAAGATGGATGACCCCGAAGCGCTTACTCTTGTAAACGGACTTCCCGACAACTTTACACGCATCGTATCGGGTAAAGCAACAGCATACACAGCAGGCTACGGCGCTTATACAGCCAGCGGCAGACCTGCCGAGATAGGCACAGCCGCTGTAAACCCCAATGTCATCCCCTACGGAAGCGAGCTGTATATCGTATCGCAGGATGGCACACAGGTATATGGCTATGCGATCGCTGCCGATACAGGCATCGCGCTCATGGACGGTACAGTTGCTATAGATCTGTACTTTGGACCGAGAGCCGAGCATTTCTATGACAGCTGCGCGTGGGGCGCAGTTCAGGTGGATATCTACGTTCTCTCCGAGGGCAGCGGATATTGATAAATATTTAAGGCGGAGCGCAATGCTCCGCCTTTGCTTGTCGAAAAATCCACAATTACAGGCGAACGAGAAAGTGCCAGATGCTAGGAACCTGCACTACGACTAGGCTTTATGCCTGTCGTAGTGCAGAGTGACGACGCAGATGGTACTTTTTCGACAGCCTGAGGCGGAGCGCAATGCTCCGCCTTTTATTATATTCAGCACACAAATGCGATCTCATCCGCCGAAACGGTCTGCTTTGTTCCATCCGAATAAGTGATAGTCACTTCTTCAATGACCAGCTTTTCTCCATTCGCATTTGTCATGAAGCCCCGCCAGAACGTTTCGTTTTTATCTCCTGCTTTAACGGGCGTAGGCATATTCAGATTCTGCTCGGTGTCGCCCTCCTCGGTGCAGCTGAGCGTTTTGCCTGACTTATCCTGTACATAAGCCTTGTAAATTATGCTGCTGATATCCTTGCCCGACGTATTGATGATGTTTATCCTTGCGTTTTTGCTGTCGCCAACTCCGTCAGCACACTCTGCCTTGTATACTACAACAGGAGAAGAAACTGCCTTGACGCTTGCAATTCCTGACTTGAATGTCATCAGCTGATCGTTGTCAA
>SVMQ01000184.1 GCA_015067375.1 Oscillospiraceae bacterium
TTCCATCGCCAAGGTCATCGGTGCGAACAAGCGCCGTGCCGAGGGCTATACCGAGGGAGGAAATTATATAGTATCGTGGTGCTACGGCCATCTTGTGTCGCTGTCCTCTCCCGAGGAGTATGACAAGCGCTACTGCAAGCCGTGGAAGTTTGAGAATCTGCCCATCCTCCCCGAGGAGTTCAGGTGGACTGTGGCGGAGAGTACCGCACAGCAGTACGAGGTACTGAAGTCGCTCATGCTGCGCGATGACGTGGATGAGATCATCTGTGCCACTGACGCAGGTCGTGAGGGCGAGTGCGTATTCAGATATGTTTACTATCAGGCAGGCTGCACAAAGCCGTTCAAGCGCCTGTGGATAAGCTCCATGACTGATGAGGCTATCCGCGACGGCTTCAATGATCTGCGCGACGGCGCGGAGTATGATGCGCTGTATCGCTCGGGACTTGCGCGCAACAAGGCTGACTGGATCGTCGGCATGAATGCAACTCAGCTGTTCACAGTGAAGTATCACAATCTCCTCTCGGTGGGACGCGTGCAGACTCCCACGCTTGCTATGCTGGTGGAGCGCGAGAAGAAGATAGAGCAGTTCCTTGGCGCGAAGTATTATTCGCTGGTGCTGAATTGCGGAAAGTTCACCGCCGAGAGCGACAAGATAGAAAAGCAGACAGACGCGGAAAGAGCAGCGCCCGCCTGCACTGATACAGCCGAGGTAAAGAGCGTCGTAAAGGAGCAGAAGAACGCAAATCCTCCCAAGCTGTATGACCTCACTACACTGCAGCGCGACTGCAACAAGCTGTATGGCTACACCGCCCAGCAGACGCTGGACTGCGCACAGAAGCTGTATGAGAATAAGCTGATGACCTATCCGCGCACCGACAGCAACTACATAACAGACGATATGGAGCAGCAGGCTGCCGATATGGTTAGGCTGTGCGCGAAGGTATTCCCGTTTGGCGAGAGCTACGACGCACTTTCCTGCGAGCCTGACGTAAAGCGCCTTATCAACAACGACAAGGTGAGCGACCATCATGCGCTGCTGCCCACAAAGGAGATAAACAGGTACGATTTCAACAGGCTTACCGAGGACTGCTATAATGTACTCTGCCTTGTTGCGGCCAGATTGCTGTGCGCGGTTGCACCGAAGCACACATTCGACACCGTTACAGCGGAGCTTGCCTGCGGAGATACTGTATTCACAGCAAGGGGCAAGACGATAGTGCAGGGCGGCTGGAAGCAGCTTGAAGCAGACATCAAGGCACACATGAAGGGCATCGTTGCTGACGCGTCCGACGAGGACGAGGAGGAAGCAACAAAGACCCTGCCGCCGCTTGAAGTCGGCAAGACCGTCAAGGTCAAGGGCGCAAAGCTTGCGGAGCATAAGACAACTCCGCCCAAGAGATACACTGAGGATATGCTGCTGTCTGCAATGGAGCACGCAGGCAATGATGACTACGACGAGAATGAGGATGTCGAGAAGAAGGGTCTTGGCACTCCCGCAACACGCGCGGCTATCATAGAAACGCTGGTAAAGCGTGGCTATGTAGAGCGCAAGGGCAAGCAGCTGATACCTACCGACAAGGGCAGGCGCGTTATCGACGTTGTCCCCGAAAACGTCAGGTCTGCAAAGATGACTGCCGAGTGGGAGACCACGCTGCAGCGCATTGCAAAGGGACAGGCAAGCGACGAGGAATTCCTGACCGAGATAATCGAATTTACAAAGCAGCTTGTAAAAGACAACAAGACCGAGGCAACTAAAAGCAACAATCCATTCCGTTTTTCAAGGCTGCCTGTCATCGGCAAGTGTCCGAAATGCGGAAAGAATGTATACTCATTCCCGAGGTCTTATGCGTGCGAGGATAACAGCGAGAAATGCGGTTTCTTCATGCGCAAGGAGATATGGGGCAAGGAGATATCCGAAACTCAGGCAAAGCGCGTTATCGAAAAGGGCAGCTCCATCGTGCTCAAGGGCTTTACCGACAAGCGCGGCGACGCGGTAAGCGGCAAGCTCGTGCTTACGCCCGACTATCGCGTGAGAGTGGAGATAGAGAAATAACATAGACCGAAACGCTGTGAGCCGCATCTTATAGGTGCGGCTCAGCTTGTCGAAAAACCTAGTTTATGCCCGCGCAGCGGGCTTTTTTAATAACTTTTTTGGTGTGGCTTTGCCACACCAAAAAACACTTCTATCCGCATAACTGTGTAAGAAACGGCTTCGCCTTATTCTTCACGGGGCAGTGCGGATGTTTCGGTGGAAAAGTCCCAACGGGACTTTTTCGACGGTCTCAGCCGCATCTTATAGGTGCGGCTTTTTCGCGTGATTAAGCATCTGTTTTCTGTCAATAATAACAGCAGAAAAGAGGTGCTATAATGAAACGACTTACACTGGACATAATAATGGCTGCGGGGCTTGCACTGTCGTTGGTGCTGCGGAGCTTCAGCGGCTTTGCGCAGGAGTGCGAGGGAGTGCAGGAGTCCGTGCTGCGGCTGCATATTCCTGCTAATTCGGACAGCGAGAATGACCAGAGCGTCAAGCTGCAGCTGAGAGATTACATCCTCGCGGAATACGGCGCACAGCTGTCTGAGGAGCAGGATCTTGCTGCAGCGGAGCGGAGGATAGTGCAGCTTCTGCCCGAGCTGGAGCGCGACTGCAACGAGTTTCTTTCGCGGCAGGGAGTGGACTATGGCGCGAAAGCGGAGCTTACCGAGATGTATTTCACCACGCGCACTTATGAGGAGGTCACGCTGCCTGCAGGTACATACACCGCGCTTAGGGTGACGCTTGGCAGCGGAGAGGGTCACAACTGGTGGTGCGTGATGTTTCCGCCGCTGTGTATCCCTGTCGCGGCAGAGCGGAATGAGAGCTGCGCGATGCTTCCCGACGCGCTGGTGTACGGGGATGATGGCTCGGTGGAGGTGAAATTCGCCCTGTACGAATTTCTTAAGAAACTGTTGGGGTGATATGCGCGAAAAACTCTTGCATTAACAGGGAAATTGTGCTATACTATTTAGGTGAATTTCAGAACTATGTGTAGGAGATAAAGAATATGGCACTTGATATAGGAATAGACCTTGGCACAGCCAATATAATCATAACGATAAACGGCAAGGGCATCGTGCTCAATGAGCCGTCCGTCGTTGCATACGACCGAAAGAAGCGTCAGGTGGTGGCTGTTGGCTCTGAGGCTTACAAAATGATAGGCAGGACGCCTGAGTATATCGTAGCGGTGCGCCCTCTGAAGGACGGCGTTATCTCAGACAATGACATGACTCAGGAGATGATACGCGAATTTATCCGCATGGTCAGCAACAGCAGCTTTCTTGTCAAGCCGCGAGTGGTGCTGTGCGTGCCGTCATCCGTTACGGATGTTGAGCGCCGTGCAGTGGTGGAGGCGGCTCTGTCCGCAGGTGCGCGCAAGGTATATCTGATAGAGGAGCCTATCGCGGCGCTCATCGGCGCAGGTATAGACATCTCCAGACCCAACGGTACTATGGTCGTGGATATCGGCGGCGGTACCGCGGATGTGGCGATAGTTTCGTTCAACGGCATCGTCGCAAGCCGCTCTATCAAGATGGCAGGAAGCAAATTCGATGCGGCTATCATACGTCATATCACACAGAAATACAAGATACTCATCGGTGAAAAGACTGCTGAAAAGGCTAAGATGCAGATAGCGGATGTATACAAGCCTTCGGGCATGAAAAAGATGATCGTGCGCGGCAGGCATCTGCTCAAGGGTCTGCCTGAGAGCGTTGAGATATCCGACCTCGATATCGACGAGGCTATCCACGAAAACGCGATGGAGATAGTCGAGCAGGTGAAGCTGGTGCTTGAGACCGCACCGCCTGAGCTGGTGGGCGACATCCTCAGCAACGGTATCACGCTGACAGGCGGCGGCGCGCTGCTTGGCGGTCTTGCCGATCTTATCTCGGCAAATGTGGGAGCGCCTTGCTTTATTGCGGACAATCCTATCGAGTGTGTTGCGCGCGGAGTTGATCTCGCATTCAAGATGTCAGGCGACCTGCTTGACGGCTTTGAGCAGGTGCAGCTTTACGGGTACAGATAAGATAAAATATAACGGGCATTATCAGCTAAGATAATGCCCGTTGTTTTTGATATTCTGTTTGATGGAGTTTTATTTCTTCACCTGCTGCGGAGGCTTCTGTGCCTGCTTGTTGGGGTCGATGGTGATATCGTTGCCCGAGTTGAGGGTCTTTCTCATGATGCGCAGGTTGTTGATGTCCTTTGCAAGCAGCTCCTCAACGCGCGCGAGCATCTTGTCGGTGAACTCGTTGGTGGAGGTGCGGATGAGGTTGGAGCGCGCCTGTGCGTTGCTTATCTCCTCGGTCGCGCGCTTGCGCGCTTCCTTCATGATAGCGTTCTGGTCGAGAAGCTCGTTTCTGCGCTGCTCGGCTCTGCGGATGATCTCCTCTGCCTCGCGCTTTGCGTCGGAGAGGATGCGGTTCTTGTCCGCAACGACGTTCTGTGCCTGCTGTATCTCCTTGGGAAGTACAAGGCGCATCTCGGTCGCGATCTCGTCTATCTGCGCTACGTCTACCATACTGTTTTTGGAGAGCGGAACGGGCTTTGCTTTTCTGACTACCTCGTCAAGCATCGTGATAAGGTCTAAGAGGCTGTAATCCATGTCGATCTGTCCTTTCTGTCTTATTTATCCGTTGTTGTTTCGGCTTTTTTTCTTGCGATATTGAACTCGCTGTTGAGCTTTTGCTTTATCTGCTCGTTTTGAAGAATTACTTCAAAAGTTTAGCGGAAATCTAATGCGTAGCGCTGTTGAAATGGCAATTGGTTTTAGAGACGATAAATATGCGAGAAAGCTTGACTCTCTAATGATTGTCGCTGATGAAAACAAACTTTTAGTTTTGTCAGG
>SVMQ01000185.1 GCA_015067375.1 Oscillospiraceae bacterium
AGTTTTAACTAACCAGACACATCTGACAGTTACAAAATTTTGCTTAACTTCAACAAATTTTGTTTTGGGGTATTGACAAGCACGAAAAAATGCGCTATAATGCAGGTACAACAGAATAATCCTGATGAGGGAGTAGTGGCGCAGGCTTGTAAGCAAGCGGCGTGGCAAGTCAACATACTGACAGCTTATGCTGTCTGGCTTGTCTTAAACAACGAGACTCATGTATTGCGAAAACGGCTTTAGACCGTGCTGTACATGGAGTCTTTATTTTTTCCTGTATAGTACCGACCGAGGTTGCTTTGGCAATACTCGGTTTTTTTGTTGATTAAAGAAAGGATGGTAACTACTATGTTTCTGGAGATCAGCAATATCAGAAAGGGCTTCGGTGAGGGCGACAGCAGAACAGAGGTGCTGAAAGGCATTGACCTCGGCATCGAAAAGGGAGAATTTTGCGTACTGCTTGGCCCTTCAGGCTCGGGAAAATCCACACTGCTCAACATCATCGGAGGCATCGACAACGCAGACAGCGGCTACATAAGCATAGGCGGCGAAAAGACCGCAGATATGAACGAAAAGGCGCTTACGCTCTATCGCAGAAAACACCTCGGCTACATCTTCCAGATGTATAATCTTATCCCTAATCTCAACATCAAAGAGAATATTGAGGTCGGCGCTTACCTCAGCGACGCTCCGCTTGATGTGGACGAGCTTCTGCATACTCTTGGACTATACGAGCATCGTCATAAGCTTCCGAATCAGCTCTCTGGCGGTCAGCAGCAGCGTACTGCCATAGGACGTGCAATTATCAAAAATCCCGATATTCTTCTTTGCGATGAGCCAACAGGCGCACTTGACTACAAGACCTCAAAGGAGATACTGAAGCTTATCGAGGAAGTGAACAGAAAATACGGCAACACCGTTGTAATGGTAACGCACAACGACGCTATCAAGAACATGGCTGACAGGGTGATAAAGCTCCGTGACGGAATGGTGCGCAGCAACCGCGTGAACGAGTCAAGGATCTCTGCCGAAGAGCTTGACTGGTAAGGAGGTGCGGCATGAGAGATCCTCTTATCAGACGACTTCCCCGTGAGCTTAAGAGCGACGCGGGAAAATACATCATCATATTCATTTTCATGGTGATAGTCATCGGCTTTGTTTCGGGCTTTCTGGTTGCGTCAAAGAGCCTTATCACAGCCTACAACGACAGCTTCGACAAATACAACATCGAGGACGGAAATTTCACCACCGTCACCATTGCGGACGACGCTTTGCTCGACGCGGTAAGGGACGAGGGCGCAGAGGTCTACGAGAACTTCTACAAGGATCGCGAGACTGATGATATCGACAGCACACTGCGCATCTACAAGCTTCGCGAGGAGGTAAACAGGATCGGCGTAAACGAGGGAGCTCTCCCCTCTTCGGTAAACGAAATAGCTATTGACCGTATGTATGCCGACAACAACTCCATCAAGGTCGGAGATGTGTTGTCAGTTGACGGCAGAGAGCTTACAGTTACGGGACTTGTGGCACTTTCCGATTACAGCGCACTGTATCAGAGCCCCACAGATACGCTGTTTGAGGCGTTCAGCTTTGGTGTTGCGGTCATGACTGAGCAGGGATTTGACGAGTTCGACGATGCGGGACTTAACTACAACTACGCATGGACGTACAACGACAAGCCTGCCGATGACCTTGAGGCAAAGGATCGTGCCGAGAGCATGCTTGAAACTATCTCGGAAAAGGCTATGCTCACGCGCTTCGTGCCTGCCTACACCAATCAGGCGATACAGTTCGTAGGCGATGACACAGGCAGGGACAGAGTTACCTTTATCACATTCCTGTATGTTGTTATTGCAATACTTGCGTTTATCATGGCGATAACCACCTCAAACACCATCACCAAGGAGGCTAATGTTATCGGCACACTGAGAGCCTCAGGCTACACCCGCGGCGAGCTTATCAGGCACTATCTTTCAATGCCTGCACTTGTAACGCTCATTTCGGCAGTTATCGGAAACATCGTGGGCTACACGCTGTTTGTGGAAGTAGCACTGGGCATTTACTACGGAAACTACAGCCTGCCCCTGTTCGATATCCTGTGGAACGCCGACGCATTCGTGCAGACTACTGTTATTCCCGTGCTGCTGATGATCGCTATAAATTTCTTTATCCTCAGCAGCAAGATGAGGCTTTCTCCGCTTAAATTCATCCGCCGCGACCTCAAAAAGAACGGCAGGAAAAAGGCGCTCAGGCTCAACACGAAAATAGGCATAATGCACCGTTTCAGGATAAGAGTAATTTTGCAGAACCTGCCTAACTACATCATGATAGTTGTCGGAATCTTCCTTGCAAACGTGATACTGCTGCTCGGAATGGGCTTCCCGAAGCTTCTTGAAAACAACGAAACACTTATCGCAGAAAACATGATATGCGATTATCAGTACATACTAAAAGCACCAGTTGAAACAGAGAACGACAGTGCCGAGAAATACTGCGCAGGCGGCCTTATGACTATTGAGGGCAGACGCAAGAGCGAGGCTGTGACCATCTATGGTATCAGCAGCGACAGCAGCTATTTCGATATCGAATTTGGCGAGGGCGTTTTCATCTCCGAGGCATTCGCTGCCAAAAACAGTATCGAGATAGGCGATACAGTTACCATGAAAGAGGAGTTCGGAACAAAGAAATACAGCTTCACCGTTGACGGTATCAGCGGCAGCCCCACTACCCTTGCGGTGTATATGGAGCGCAGTTATTTCAACGAGGTGTTTGACAACGAAACTGACTACTTCAACGGTTATTTCTCCGATGAGGAGCTTACTGACATAGACGAGCTTTACATCATGAACAAGCTTACCATAGACGACTTTACAAAGCTGTCAAGACAGATGAACAACTCTATGGGCGAGGTGTTCGATATGTTCTACTGGTTCGGACTTGTGATGTTCATGCTGATAATCTACCTGCTTTCCAAGATAATCATCGAAAAGAATGCGCAGTCCATCTCTATGACCAAGATACTCGGCTACACGAACAGCGAAATAAGCGGACTTTACGTCATCACCACCAGCATCGTGGTAATTGCATCGTTTGTCCTCACTATGCCGATAGTTGATGTTATCATGCGCATCCTGTGCGCTGAGATATTCGCAGCATACGCAGGCTGGATACCATATTCAGTTCCTGCTTCAGTGTATGTTACTATAATCGCTATGGGAATTGCAGCGTACGCAGTTATAGCATTCCTGCAGTTCAGACGCGTGAAGAAGATACCGCTGGATACAGCGCTTAAAAATGTAGAATAATAACTATAAGAGAGCTGTTCTCCATCTTGGCGAACAGCTCAACATTACTAATGTAAAAAAATTTAAAGGCACTGCTCTCGGCAGTGCCTTGTCGATTTAAAAAGTATTCATTCCCAAAAAGTCAAGGTATCTCCGTAAAGGAACCATTTGCTTCAGCGCAGCTTCACACTGCCTGAGCCACCGTGCTGTAAGGCTTTATCTTGTTGACCATGACCGCCTTCTCGCCGTTGGTCATGAGGATAGCCTTGTCGTGAGGCATACAGAGGATAGCCTCAGGGGTCTTGTACGCCTTGCAACCGATGAACTCCGCTGTCTGACGATCCTGCGAGCCGAGATACAGCAGGTGATCGCAGTTGTTGATGATGGTTGTCGCCTCGGCGTGTGTATACATGCTATCCAACTGGGTAAGGCTCTGGAGGATGAGGCTCACTGAGATATCGCGGGAACGGATGACGGATATCACCTTGTCGAAATCGGGGATGCGGGCGCTGGAGGCAAAGTCATCCATGATGATCCTTACAGGCACCTTCAGTCTGCCGTCGGGGTTGGCGTCAGCCTCCGAGCAAAGCACCTGCAACGCCTGAGTGTAGAAGACGTTGACCAGCTGATCGAATGTCCTGTCGGTGTCGCTAACATTGAGGAACAGCACCGTCTTTTTCCTGCCGAGGACGCTGATATCAAAGCTTTTTGGATTTTCAAAGATGGTCCTTGCCTCCTCGAACTCGAAGGGCTCCAGCGCGCGGTTGGCGAACTCCATGATGCTGGACCACATCTTATCGGCTGTAGTGCCTGCACGTATCTGACGGAACTTCTTCGATGCGAAGCAGTTGGGATTCCGCTCTGTCCACTGAATAAAGGAGAGGTCACCTTTTGGCTTTATGAACGCCTGATGCAGACGGCAAACGCTTATCATGTTCTGTTCTTCGGGCTTAAGCACCTCAAGGCAGTAGGCTATCAGGAACGCGATGTAACCTGCAGCAGCTTTCTCCCAGAACGGTTCACTGCTGTCAAGCGTCGGCATGATGTTGTTGGCGAGTGTAAGCACATCCTGCTCACGGTATTTGCCGTTTGAGTATCTGCGGATCCCCTTCAAGGGATTGTAGCCGCAGGACTTCAGAGGGTCAACAAGGTCAAGGGTGTACACCTGATAACCCTTAGCTTTAAGCTCCTTTGTGAAGCGCTTTGCGAGCTGTCCTTTGGTGTCGGATACCACAAGGCTGCCGTCGATGTTCTGGATATTGGGGATAACGTAGCCGCCTGTCTTGCCAGAACCCGAAGAACCGATGATCATGTCGTTGTTGTTAAGACCCGTCTGTCTGGTGTCGTTTGTGACGGAAACTCCGTCAGCGAGGATCCTGATGCCGTAGTTAAGTGTTGTTGTGTTCTTCATATATCTTACCTCCTGTATCATCAAAGCCGAAGAATGTCGGCACTCTTACATATTGTCAGTGCTGTCAAGTATCTCGGTGGCGAGACCGAAGTCGATCGCCTCCTTAG
>SVMQ01000186.1 GCA_015067375.1 Oscillospiraceae bacterium
GCTTTTAAATCTTGGCAAGGTGCTTGGCGTCATTGGTAACGTGCTGTCGGTGTTCATGCCGTTCATCATCGGACTTTGTATCGCGTTTGTGACAAATGTCCTGTTGCGTCCGCTTGAGAAGCTGTGGGATAAGATACCTGACAAAAAGTGGCTCAGATGGCTCAAAAAGCCAAAGCGTGCTATATGTATAATAATCAGCGAGCTTATCATTTTCGGAGTTATCTTCGTGCTGCTGTTTATGGTGATTCCTGAGATAAGCGACACTGTAAAGCAGATCGCGGATTCAATGCCTGATTTCTTTGAAAAGGCAGAGAAATGGTGGGACGGCTTTACTGAGCTCCTGGCAGAACATTCGATAGTGCTTCCGCAGATGGATCTGGATATCGGTGAGATAGCAGGGGTAGTCACGACATACATTTCCTCGCTTGATTTCTCACTGTGGGACACTACTATGAATATAACAGGCGCGGTTTTCGGCGCTGTATTCAATACTGTTCTGGGATTTGCTTTCTCTCTTTATGTGCTTGCGCTGAAAGAGAAGCTTGGAGCAAATATCACAAAGGCCCTGAATGCGCTGCTGCCTCAGAAAAAGGTGAACAGTATACTTGAAGTCGCTTCTCTAAGCAACAAGACATTTACGAATTTCGTTACTGGTCAGTTGGCGGAAGCATTCATTATCGGTACGCTTTGCTTTGTGGGAATGCTGATATTCAATATGCCGTATGCGCCTGCTGTATCAGTGCTGGTCGGTGCGACAGCGCTTATTCCCGTGTTCGGTCCGTTTATCGGAACAGGTATCGGCGCTTTCCTGATACTGATGGAGAGTCCTGGCAAGGTGCTGTGGTTTATATTGTTCATAGCTATACTTCAGCAGCTTGAGGGTAATCTTATCTATCCTAAGGTGGTGGGTAAGTCCGTGGGACTTCCCGGTATATGGGTGCTGGTGGTCGTTACGGTCGGCGGCGGTCTGTTTGGTATCGTCGGAATGCTCGTGGGAATACCTGTATTTACAGTCGTGTATACGCTCATCAAGCAGTCGCTAAATAAAAAGCTCGCCGCAAAAGGCATGGAGGTCATGTCGGAATAACGGCGTTATAACAAACGAAGGCGCGGTGTCATACAGATACCGCGCTTTGTGCTATTGGCTGAGCTGAGTTTCCAGCATGGTCTCACAGAATACAGCATAGCCGCGTGTGGGGTCGTTCAGGAAAACGTGTGTGACAGCGCCTGCAAGGCGGCCATCCTGTATTATCGGACTGCCGCTCATTCCGCAGACTATTCCGCCCGTTTTTTCGATGAGTTCAGGGTCAGTTATGCGTATCACCATGCTTTTGGAGCTTTCCATGTCGCAGATGTTGATGTGCTGTATCTCGATGTCGTATTCCTGTGGCGTGCAGCCGTCTACTGTTGCCAGTATTGTTGCAGGGCCTGTGTGTACCTCCTGCCTGAATGCCATGGGTACAGCCGCCGCATCCTCGGGTATTGCTGATGTAGCGCCGAAAATGCCGCATTCAGTGTTGTATTGCAGAGTACCTATGCATTCTTCGGACAGCAATGTACCGCAAAGCTCGCCCGGGGTGCCTGATTCGCCCTTGACAGCTCCTGTTATGAGTGCGGTGGTTATCTCACCGCTGTTCAGCGGCATAAGCTCGCCCGTTGTCATATCGCTCACGGGATGTCCCAGTCCGCCGTAGGTGTCGGTCAGCGGGTCGCAGTAGGTCATTGTACCCAGTCCAGCGGCACTGTCGCGTACCCAGATGCCTATTTTGTATATGCCGCAGTCGCTGTAAGGCTCAAGTGAAACATGGCGCTCGCTGTTTTTGCGGCGGAGAATAATTTCACATTCTTCTGGGCATAGCTGTATTGCGGAGCTTATTTCGCTGTTGGAATTTACAGGCTCTCCGTTTACTGATATTATCACATCTCCCTCTCTGATGCCGCTGTGTTCGGCAGGGGAGTTTTCCGTCACTGATACTGTTATCACTCCGCTTGTGCGCAGCTTGATCCCGAATGGCGTTCCGCAAGGGATGAGCATGGGGCGTTCGCATGGCGTTGCTGATACAGTTTTTATCGGAATGGATCCATAACGGTATTCGATACCGTCGTCTGTCTGCATGAGGTCTATACCAAAAAAGCTGCCGCCGCATTCGGCACCTGCTTCTACGCTGATCTCACGCGGAAGCATAAGGTACAGGCAGCTTATCACTGCGGCGGCTGATGCGATCATGCACAAAAGTATCTTTGACATGATGCTTGCTGTTTTTTCCATTATATACTGATCCTCCTTATAGGCGGTAAAGCGGTATCAATGTTTTTTCGGAGCATTCTCCGAATTGCTTTTTTACTATTTGCAGAAAGCAATGAAATATCATAGGAAAATTTCTGTGCTGCTATAGAAGGTGTTCAGTGTGCCGAAAGCAAGCGTTTTGTATGCCTGTGACATTTTCTGACAGCTGTCATACTTGACAATCGGCCGTTTTGGGAGTATAATATGGTTATAACATGGCGGACTGTTGTCTGCTGTTCGGTATCTATCGGAGATCAAAGCTTGACAGCTTTTTTATATCAAAAAAGAATATCAGTATATCCTCAGAGATTGGGATACCATGCACCTGAACGCTGTGCCGTGGCATCGTCAGCCGGTATATCAGCGTACTTATCGGTGAAAATGGTACATATTTCATAAGGGGATAACTATGCCTTTTTCAGGCATATCCGCATTGTGGTTACAGAAAGGACAGAATATGGGTTTACTCAACAATAACAAATTATTGACAGAAACAGAGAACATTGCACCAAAGAGCAACAAGGCGAAGGCGGCGCCCGTAAAGAACGCCAAGAAGAACGAACAGAAAAAGCAGAGGGTGGCTCCTGTTCAGAAGAACGTAAAGCCTGCTGCTCCAAAGAAATTCAAGACAAAATATGCTCCAAAAAAGTCGGATAATACCGAGCAGAATAACCGTTCGGCGGCACAGAGATCAAGAGCAGTTGCCGAGAAGCGTTGCAGTGAGCCTGTGCGCTTTGTGGCGCTTGGCGGTCTTAATGAGATAGGTAAGAATCTTTATGTTTACGAATGTGGCAACGATATGATAATCGTTGACTGCGGACTGGCATTCCCTGACGATGATATGCCTGGCGTAGATCTCGTTGTGCCTGATTTCACCTACCTTGAGAAGAACAGAGAGCGTCTGCGCGGCGTTGTCATCACCCACGGACACGAGGATCACATCGGTTCGCTTGCATACCTGCTCAAAAAGGTGAATGTTCCGATATACGGCACGCGTCTGACGTTGGGTCTGGTCGAGGGTAAGCTCAAGGAGCATAATCTGCTCTCGCAGACATCGCTGAACGTTGTGGTGCCTCGTCAGCAGGTGAAGCTGGGCTGCATCTCGGTAGAGTTCATCAGAGTCAATCACTCCATTCCCGATGCGTGCGCACTGGCTATCCATACGCCTGCAGGCGTTATCATCCACACAGGTGACTTCAAGGTGGACTATACTCCTATCGAGGGCGGAATAATCGATCTCGCGCGCTTTGGCGAGCTTGGAAATAACGGTGTTCTTGCACTGCTTTCCGAGAGTACCAATGCAGAGCGCCCGGGTTATACAAAGTCTGAGCGTGCGGTAGGCGAGAGCTTCAAGGGTCTGTTCAATACCGCTGAGGGAAAGCGCGTCATCATCGCAACATTCTCCAGTAATATCCACAGGATACAGCAGATAATCGATCAGGCGGTCATCCATGACCGCAAGGTCGCTGTGTCGGGCAGAAGCATGGTAAACGTCATCGCAAAGGCGGTGGAGCTTAATTACATCAAGGTGCCTGACGGTATGCTTATCGACATTGATGATGTAAATAAATATCCGCCCGAAAAGGTCGTTATCTGCACCACAGGAAGTCAGGGCGAGCCGCTTTCGGCACTGTCCAGAATGTCCAGCGGCGACCACAGACAGGTAACGATAACTCCCAATGACTTTATCATAATCTCGGCTACACCTATCCCAGGCAACGAGAAGCTTGTTACAAAGGTAGTGAACGAGCTGATGAAACAGGGCGCAGAGGTAGTGTACGAGTCTATGTACGAGGTACACGTTTCGGGCCACGCGTGTCAGGATGAGCTTAAGCTTATGATATCGCTGACTAAGCCGAAATTCTTTATCCCTATTCACGGCGAGTACAAGCACCTCAAAAAGCACAGCAAGCTTGCGGTGGGCATGGGCATCCCCGAGGATAATATCTTCATCAGCGACCTCGGACAGGTCATTGAGACCGACGGCGTAGATATGAAGTTTGCGGGTACTGTACCCTCGGGCAGGGTAATGGTGGACGGCTACGGCGTGGGCGATGTCGGAAGCGTAGTGCTGCGCGACAGAAAGCACCTTGCCGAGGATGGAATGATGATAATCGTTGCGACCATCGAGAGGGAGAGCGGCAGAGTGCTTGCAGGCCCCGATATCGTTTCGCGCGGATTCGTGTATGTGCGCGAGAGCGAGGAGCTTATGGATGAGGCAAAGGCGCTTATGAAAAAGGTCATGGAAAACTGTCAGGAGCGCAACATCCGCGAATGGGGCAACATCAAGTCTGCTATGCGCGACGCGCTCAGCGACTACATCTATTCAAAGACAAAGCGCAGCCCGATGATACTTCCTATCATCATGGAGGTCTGAGCTGAACTTGCCGCCGCTGTAACAGGGCGGAGGTAATTCGACAGATATCGGAGGACATGATTTGAAGAATTTTTATAAGAGCAATAT
>SVMQ01000187.1 GCA_015067375.1 Oscillospiraceae bacterium
AATCAGTGGGGCGCAAAGGCACTTGTCCATGTGGCGGATATAAGCGGATATACGCTCCTCAACAAGGGAAGAAAATCCAAGGTCTACTGCCTTAAAGATGGTGTTATCAGCGAGGATATATCTGCTTTCAGCGGAGAGAATATCATCAGCATTTCGGGCATCGGCTCGGAGCTTATCGTCAGCGGCAATTGAGAGGTACAGGTGCGATAACAGGTCGTTTTTTGTGATATTCGCAAAAAAATAAGCCGAGCAGCATACACTCATCTGGTGTCTTAAAATCGTAGCACAGACCATAGCTGTCACATAGACGACTATAGCCGCGGGTTTTGGTTACACAATATGATAGTCAAAAAGTATTCTTCGCTTTTTATTCATCTCCTGTTACATGATTCTTGTATACGTTGCTGACTTGTGAGTTCATTATATCACAGAACAACATACTTATCGAGGTTTTTTAAAACATTTAATTTTACCCATTCAATATAATATACCAAAAGATAAATTCACTATTTCGGTATAAATAAACCTTGACAAGTATTCATGAATATGATATAATTAACAGCAAGCTTGAAATTTAATCAACTTCCAATCGTGATCTACGGTGGTGTTGATATGAAAACGATACTTATCGGCTTCGTGAAGTGCGGAAAAGATATAAAGATCGGTGCAACACAGGCAACAATAGGTCCTAAGTCAATATATAGGCGTTAAATTGGTCGTCTAACGACATAGATCTGTTGCCGTTGATGTGGTAATAATTCAGCAATGTATATACGAAAAAAGGAGTGGTCTTATGTCGACAATCACAAAAACAACGCTTGTCTGTACAGACGAAAAGAGCATGGTAGTGCTGAAAAGGTGCGGTGCGATCGCAGATAATACCATTGCAGGATCTGCATCATATGAAGCGTTTCCGGCGAACGACGGAATGCTTATCACCGTGTCTTACGGAGATGATATCGGGTGGCTGACACAGCCGCGCAGCAGCACATACGAACAAGAGGTGAATTATGTCATAATACCATACGGACAGCGCGAAAGACTTGAAGAGATACATAGACTTACAACTGGTAGAAATGTCATCTTCATTCCACAGATTCCCATAAAGGCCGCAAATGAGTCAGATTATTATTTGCAATGTGCTCTTGATGCGGCAGGATCAATAAAAGCGTTGATAAAGCTGGTAAAAAGCTACTACAGCGGTATAATGGCAGTCAATGGAGAGGATCTTGCGAAGATACTGTCCTATGGAGAAAATACATATAAAGCAATATTCTCTGTCAGCGAGAAGCTAGGCAAGCAGAGCATTGATGATTGCATAGATAAGGTCATGTCGCACAGGCTGGTGCGTGCAAAGCCCGTAATGACACTGTACGAAGCTTTCTTCCCATTACAATGCGAGATGCAACATCTGGAAAAGCTGAAATCCGCCTTTGATAAAAGCATGATCGGACTGACGTTCGATGAATGCGGCCCCGAAGTGGTCATAGTTGCAGTATATGATAAAGTTCCTGAATAAAAAAATGCGCCGTACTATCAAGTACGGCGCTGATGTTATTCTTCGTTATGTTTCTCCAGCTTTTCAGTGACCAGTTCTTTGAGTACCTGCAATGTTTTTGCAAGATCTTCGACCTGCTTCAACACTGAAGTCATTGTATAATTTACCTCTTCGATCTTACTATCCAGCAAAGCTTGTTGCTCGTCTATGGTGAATTCGGGAAGCAGCATCTCGTTCAGCTGCTTGATAGATATCCACCTCATATTTCCATTGGTGAATGAGGAAGCGTTTCTCAGCATCAGCATACCCTCTTTGCTTTTCAGCCAGAAATACAGGCACTCAGGTGGGATCTTCTCCTCGTCCACAGTTATCATATAAATATTGCCGCTGGCAATGATCTTTTCATCACCGATATCTCCCACAAAATCGATCTTGTAGGGTGTATCATTCTTAGAGAGAAGTATCATGTTCTTTTTTAAGCAGAACTGTTCCACACTTTTGCCGAGGGGCGTAGGATCAAAATAAGGCAGATCATCTATATCAAGCATGAGGCTGAGACTTTTATCAAGCTCGGCAAGTGTAAGATATCTGTATCCTGTGGGTACAGCCGTAAGACATTCGATTATCTGACGTTTATCAAGCTGGATACCTCGTGTTATCTTGGGACAGAATGAGCCAAGCGTGGTAATATGGTCTTGTTTCGCTGCCATAATGCGATCCTCCGTTTTGTTTTTGAATCTCGGTAAAATGATATCATAAAACTCAAAAAAAGTCAATAGACGATAGGCGGAATGAGCGCCTTGCATTTCGGACAAAACTTATCCTTACTCTTAAGCTTTGCGCCGCACTTCATACATTTTCGCTCTATCGGTCGTATCAGGTTAGCATTCATAAATAACCCCCTTATGTCTTGTCTGATAGTGTCGGAAGATGGTCAGGCATATAACCGACCACCACGCGCTCCGACATCTTGTCGTAAAAGAAATAGATCCTCACCCAGTTTATAGGGCTTACGCCGTATTTTATGTGGTAATTCAGCAGCTGTGATCGCCCGTCTACTGTGATGGAATAATCATCCGCGAACATTTTCAGCGCCTCCTTGCCGCAGCCCTGCACCTCCCAGCCGTATTCCTCCGCATAAAGCGCAAGCTCCGCTTCAGATAGCTTTCCCTGCCTGTAAAGTGCATAGCCATGCAGGAAATACAGACCATCGCACAGGATATTTGCACACAACGGTCGCGTGTATTTTTTCAGCGATGCGACAGCGTTTTTGTGAAGAGTTATCGTGCTGCTGAAACGTTCCTCCACCCATGTCGGAATAGCGGTCTTGTCTGTCGGGAAAAGTGCCGCCACACGTGATTTTTCCTTGTAGAAACTTAGACTCGGGAGCAGCGCTTTGCCGCGCTCTGCCAGCACTTTTAAATCGTTTGATCTCTCCTCAAACTCCAAACGACAATCATGAAGCTCCTTTTCCAGTGCGGAATTCTTCTTTTTCAGCAGGCGGTTTTCATCCTCGCTCGAACTCATTGCGCGTATTAAATCCTCGGCATTCTTCAGCTTGTTTGACAGCTCTGATATCTCGGTCTTCATCAGCTCTATCTCGTCGTAATGGGACAGCCGCTCCTGCCTGCGCTGCTGCAGATCGAGCAGCCTTGCATCGGCGGTAAACAGCACATTCCCCCAACCGATACTGCGGCGCATAGGATAGGACGTAATGCCGCTCTTTATCTGCCTTGATGCCGCCGTAATATCAGCGGATATCTCCTGAAAGCGGACTACCTCGCTGATATCTCCTTTGTACAAGATCAGGATATCTCCTTTTGAAAGCTCCTTGCAGAATGCCGCCTGTACGCTCTCAAAGCAGCTGTCAGAGACCTTGCACACGAACGCAAACGCAGCCAGCGATGCGGCAAGTTTGTCCATATTCACCGTTTCGGGAACTATCATTTCAGGTTCAGCCTTATCTGTTTCAGGCTCGCTGTTTTCTGCGACCTTATTTGTTACCACAGCACTTGCGACCAGCTTGTTTTCTATCCCGAGAGCATCAAAGTCGAGCTTCAGCTCTCTTTTCACGAAATCGCTGCCACTGCTGAGGCTGCTGCGCAGACCGTCAGTTATATCAAATTGCAGCACTTCTATCTCAGCAAGCTTATTCTTGCACTCCGCTGCAGGCGTTGTTATCAGGATCATCGGCAGCTCTCTTGTCACATCGGCAGCCGCATCCTTTACACGCTGAAGCTCCTTGCTGCTTTCCACAGTGATCGGGCTGTCAGTTATGTTCAAAATATGCCGCAGACCCACGCTCTTGTTGAGATACAGAGCCTTTACGACAGACGGACGGAACACTTCGCAATATGTAGCAGTGGTGTCAGGCTCGGAGCATATCGTCTGCACCCCGACCTCAACAATGCCGTTGTCGTTGATGCGAAAAGCAATATTCGTTTCGAATTTTCTTCCGCTTACAGGAGCGCGCTCGTTGGCAGAGCCGAGGTTTGCGCCTGCGTCCGCCTCCTCAAGGCAGAATGCCCATGCTTTTTCCTGCTCGGAATACACGACGTCAATGGTGCAGCCTATGTTGAGATGAAAAGACCTGAGCGAGCTGCTGTCGAAACAATTGTGATCCTCAGGCTCGGGCAGGTCTATCTCAGCGGGTATATCAGCATATTGTGACAATCTCCTGCGCAGCCACGCCATTGTTTCCAGCACACAGATGTTCATGACAGTCTGCGCGGGGAGTGTGTCATTGATAGCCTGCGCATGAAGCTGATATGTGGGATAACGACGATCGTGTATCAATGCGGTGACCTGATATGGGTAAGCAGTCATTTTCTGTTCCATCCTTTTTATTCTGTGGGATCAATACAGTTCGGTTTAGATTATTATATCATTTATTATCGTGATTGTAAAGGCAGTGTGGTGCTGTCTGCCTTTTTTGCTGAAAACTCTGGCACATCTCAGATCTATCAACTGTATGCAATTCTTGTAAGCATACAACAGACAGCGGCGCACACCATCTGTGTACGCCGCTGTTTACATACTTTTTCTGTTATGTGATCTCCAGAACCATCTTTTTGCTGCCCCATGATAACTGACAACCATTGTGAGTGATGCCGTTCTGGAAAAGATCATCGTTGATGTTATTGCTGATAAGCGCTACCAGCGCATCCATCTGTTCGGGTTCACAGTAAACAGCAGTGGTCTTTACGCCACTGTAATAATTGGACACAGCCAGA
>SVMQ01000188.1 GCA_015067375.1 Oscillospiraceae bacterium
CGAGATCACCGAGGAGCCATCCGAGGAAGAAAAGCTGGCAGCAGAGCTGGCTACCGTCAAGGATCAGCTGTTGCGCACGATGGCAGAGTACGACAACTTCCGAAAGCGTGTCGCAAAGGAGAAGCAGGAGCTTCGTCCTATTATCACGACCGATATCGTAAAGGAATTCCTGCCCGTCATGGACAACCTGACGAGAGCGCTTGAGGCTGAATGTACAGACGCTGCCTACAAGCAGGGCGTGCAGATGATCGACGACAGCTTCCTTGAGATACTAAAGAAGCTTGGCGTTGAGGAGATAGAGAGCGACGGCGTTATGTTCGATCCCTCTATGCATCAGGCAGTGCAGCGCGTTGAGAGCGATGAGCTTGAAAGCGGCATGGTTGCCACAACATTCGCAAAGGGCTACAAGATAGGCGACAGAGTTATTCGATTTGCTATGGTAGCAGTCGTTAACTGATAACTGGCACATATCATTCAAAACACAGCGCGGTAAAACCGCAAACAAAAGAATGGAGGAATATATTATGGCAAAGATCATTGGTATTGACTTAGGTACTACAAACTCCTGCGTATCCGTTATCGAGGGCGGCGAGCCTGTAGTTATCACAAACCCCGAGGGCAGCAGAACCACTCCCTCTGTCGTAGCGTTCACAAAGGACGGCGAGCGTCTTGTTGGTCAGCTTGCAAAGAACCAGGCTGTTACTAACCCCGACAAGACCATCATCTCCATCAAGCGTCACATGGGTTCCGATTACAAGGTAGACATCGACGGCAAGAAGTACACTCCTCAGGAGATCTCCGCAATGATCCTGCAGAAGCTCAAGGCTGACGCAGAGGCATATCTCGGCGAGGCAGTAACAGAGGCAGTTATCACTGTTCCCGCATACTTCACAGACAGCCAGCGTCAGGCTACAAAGGACGCTGGTCAGATCGCAGGTCTTACCGTAAAGAGGATCATCAACGAGCCTACAGCAGCGGCTCTTGCTTACGGCGCTGACAAGGAAGACGAGCAGAAGATCGTTGTATACGACCTCGGCGGCGGTACATTCGACGTTTCCGTTATCGAGATCGGCGACGGCGTTCAGGAGGTACTTGCTACAGCAGGTAACAACCGTCTGGGCGGCGACGATTTCGACCAGCGCATCATCGACTTCCTGAAAAGCGAGTTCAAGAAGTCTGATGGAATCGACCTTGCAAATGACAAGTTCGCTATGCAGCGTCTGAAGGATGAGGCTGAAAAGGCTAAGATCGCGCTTTCCAACTCCACAACAGTAAATGTAAACATCCCCTATATCACTGCTGATGCAACAGGCCCCAAGCATCTGAACGTTTCTCTTTCCAGAGCTAAGTTCAACGAGCTGACAGCTGATCTTGTAGAGGCTACAATGGGCCCGCTCAAGCAGGCTATCTCTGACAGCGGTCTGTCCACAAGCGAGATCGACAAGGTGCTGCTGGTAGGTGGTTCTACAAGAATCCCTGCTGTACAGGAGGCTGTAAAGAACTTCATCGGCAAGGAGCCTTTCAAGGGCATCAACCCTGACGAGTGTGTTTCCATCGGTGCGTGCATCCAGGGCGGCGTACTCAATCAGGAGGTAAAGGGCCTTGTACTTCTTGACGTAACACCTCTGTCCCTCGGTATCGAAACAGCAGGCGGCGTTTGCACAAGAATGATCGATCGCAACACCACTATCCCCACAAAGAAGTCTCAGGTATTCTCCACTTATGCAGACAACCAGCCCAGCGTTGAGATCAACGTTCTGCAGGGCGAGCGTGAGTTTGCAAAGGACAACAAGTCCATCGGCACATTCCGTCTTGACGGTATTGCTCCTGCTCCCCGTGGAATCCCCCAGATCGAGGTAACATTCGATATCGACGCAAACGGTATCGTTAACGTAACCGCAAAGGATCTCGGCACAGGCAAGGAGCAGCACATCTCCATCACTGCTTCCACCAACATGAGCAAGGAAGACATCGACAAGGCAGTTAAGGAAGCAGAGGCTTTCGCTGCTGAGGATAAGAAGCGCAAGGAAGAGGTAGACCTCCGCAACGAGGCAGACCAGATGGTATACCAGATCGAGAAGTCCATGAAGGATTTCGGCGACAAGGTAACTGAGGATGACAAGTCCAAGGTAGAGCCCAAGCTTGAGGCTCTCAAGGAAGCTCTCAAGGGTTCTGATATCGAGGCTGTCAAGACTGCAAAGGAAGAGCTTCAGAACGCTTTCTATGAGGTAGCAGGCAAGATCTATCAGGCACAGGGCGGAGATCCCGCTGATATGCAGGCTGCCGCTGAGGCTGCAGCAGCTGCAGAGGATAACGGCCCCGTAGACGGCGACGTTATCGACGCTGATTTTAAAGAAAACTAATCCTCCCAATAAAGCAGAGGTCGCGCCTTGAGGCTTATGCCACAGGGCGCACCTTGTGTGTAAGAAAAGGAATGATTAAGTATGGATAAAAGAGATTATTATGAGGTGCTGGGACTGCAGAAGGGTGCGTCCGAAGCCGATATCAAAAAGGCTTACCGCAAGCTTGCAAAGCAGTATCACCCCGACCTCAATCCCGACGATCCTCAGGCTGCTGAAAAGTTCAAGGAAGTGAACGAGGCCAACGAGGTGCTGTCCGACCCCGACAAGCGCGCAAAGTATGACCAGTTCGGCTTTGCAGGCGTCGATCCGAATTATGCGGCAGGTCAGGGCGGCGGCTTCGGTGGTTTTGGCGGCTTTGGCGGTTTCGATGGTGGTATCGACCTCGGAGATATCTTTGATAATATTTTCGGCGGCGGTTTCGGCGGCGGAACGAGAAGCAATCCCAACGCGCCGAGAAAAGGCTCTGATATCGCGGTATCGCTCAGCATCAGCTTTATGGAGGCCTGCAAGGGTCTGACTCATGATATCGAGGTCAACCGCGTTGAGGAGTGTCCCGACTGCGGCGGAAGCGGCGCAAAGAAGGGTACCGAAAGCAAGACCTGTCCCGATTGCCGCGGTACAGGTAAGGTCAATGTACAGCAGCGTACCATGTTCGGCATGATGAGCAGCACTAAGGCGTGTTCAAAGTGTTCGGGCCGCGGAAAGGTCATCGAAAATCCTTGCTCCAAGTGTTCGGGAAGCGGTCGTATACAGAAGAAAAAGACCATTTCCGTCAACATCCCTGCAGGTATCAACGACGGCATGACGCTCGCTGTGCGCGGTCAGGGCAACATGGGAACAAATGGCGGCGGCAGAGGCGACCTTAATGTGCGTATCTCGGTACGCAAGGATCCTGTATTCGAGCGTAAGGATTACGATGTGTGGATAGAGGTGCCGATTACTTATATGCAGGCTGCGCTGGGCGCTGAGATAGAGGTTCCTACGATCGACGGCAATGTGACGTACAACGTCCCTGCAGGCACTCAGCCCGGCACTATGTTCAGATTAAAGGGCAAGGGAATCCAGAAGCTGCAGCGTGAGGGAAGAGGCGATCAGATCGTCAAGGTATTCGTAGAGATACCGCGCAACCTCAGCAAAAAGCAGAAGGAAGCGCTCAAGGCGTTTGAGGACACCCTCGAAGACACAAACTACGAAAAGCGCAGCTCCTTCTTTGATAAGATCAGAGATCTTTTCAGCAACAATTGATTTGAAATAATATCAAGACCCTCCTGTGTGATGCAGGAGGGTCGGTTTGTTGTTGGTATTTATCTGTTAATGAATGAGCGCTGTAGCTTTACGGTTAAGTCGTTCAACTTGATGCGTTATTGTAATTCTTTGGCTGTAGTGTTATCATATATACAGGAGCTCCGAAAAAATATCAGGAGGAAATCGTAATGAATATTGAAATAGGAAAAAAGATCCGCCTTTTGCGCTTGTGTAAAGGACTGACACAGGAGCAGCTTGCCGAAAAGCTATGCGTTACCGCACAGGCGGTATCAAAATGGGAGAATGATGTAACGACTCCCGATATCGCACTGCTGCCGCTGATGTCAGTTGTGTTTGGGGTGACTATAGACGAACTGTTTTCCATGACGGACGAGTCAAAACTCATTCGTATAGAAACTATTCTGGAGAACTGCAGCGACAGCACCGTTATACCCGAAAAGGATTTTGAGAGCTTCAGTGTTTTTCTTACAGAACACAAGGATGACGCTGAATTAAAGGGAAGAGTGTTTACAGCTCTTGCGTGGCTTTATAATCAGCAGGCGGACGCTTATCGCGGGATAGCCGCAAAATACGCAATGACAGCCATAGAGATCGAGCCGTACAAAAAATCCAATCACAGCGCCTATGGCATAGCCATGAACGGCATGGAACGTGACTGGTATCTGGCTGATCACAATGAGCTGATCGAATATTATCTTGATTTTGTGGAGCGGTATCCCGATAGTGTACCTGCACTGCAGCTGTTGATCGATAATCTGATTGCGGACTGTCGTGCGGATGAGGCGGAATTTGTGCTGTCGAAGCTAAGAAGGTGCGATGACAGTTGTCGTGCCTTGAACTATGAAGCGCAGATATGCCGTATTCGCAATGATGACGAGGGTATGAATAAAGCGCTTGAGCGAATGACAGAGCAGTTTTCGGACGACTGGCTAGCGTGGTCATATAAGGGGGATATTTATGCCCGTCTTGCTCAATACGACAAGGCATCCGAATGCTGGCAGAAATCATTTGAGCTACAGCCGTTTCCACGTCTTATTGACGACCTGCTCAGTCTTG
>SVMQ01000189.1 GCA_015067375.1 Oscillospiraceae bacterium
TTGCACAGGACATAGATGATGCAGAGATCCTCCAGTACAACAAGGGCGCTTCTGCCATCATGGCGCTGACACAGGGCAAGGTAGACGCAGTCATCATCGACGATCAGCCCGCAAAGGTGTTCGTTGAGAAGAACGAGGGACTCGTGATCCTGAACGAGGAGTTCACGATCGAGGAGTATGCTATCGCAGTAAAGAAAGGCAACACAGAGCTTAAAGAATCCATCAACGGCGCGCTTGCAGAGCTTAAAGCAGACGGCACGCTCACAGCCATCAAGGATTACTGGATAGACTCCGCTACTGACAGCGATGTTGTAAAGACGAGTGCATACACCACACCCGAGGGAACCACCTACCCCAACGGTCAGCTCGTAATGGCAACAAATGCGGAATTTCCTCCCTACGAGTCCATTGCAGGCGATGATATCGTAGGCTATGACGTTGACATGATGCGCGCAGTATGCGACAAGCTCGGCTATGAGCTGGTGATCGAGAACATCGACTTCGACTCCATCATCGCATCCGTAAACTCGGGCAAGGCAGACGTAGGTGTCGCAGGTATGTCGGTTACCGAGGACAGACTTCAGAATGTTGACTTCACCGATACCTACATCTCCGCAAAGCAGGTCATCATCGTAAAAGCAGAGTCCGTAACAGACAGCGCAGCAACGACCAAGGCTTCTGCCGCAAATGACGTTTCCTCTGCTGAAGCCGAGTAAACGAACTGACAAAACGCGCCGTGACGGTATACAAAACACCGACACGGCGGTTTTTATGAAAGGAAGTGTACAAATTGCTGACAACAATGTCCGCAGAGGCTATGCAGACCGTAGAAGCTACCGCAGAAGTTTCAGGAATACAGGCTTTCTTCTCAGATATAGCAAGCTCTTTCCATCAGAACTTCATCCAAGATGATCGCTGGCTGATGCTTGTAAAGGGTCTCAGAACTACGCTGCTTATCACACTGCTTGCACTGCTGATGGGTCTTGTGCTTGGTTTCCTCGTTGCGATCATCAGATCTACCCACGACAAGACAGGCAAGCTGAAGATACTCAACTTTTTCTCCAAGATATACCTCACTGTCATCCGCGGCACTCCTGTTATGGTGCAGCTGCTGATAATCTATTTCGTAATATTCGCGCCAGTGAAGATAAACCCGACCATAGTCGCGGTGCTGGCATTCGGACTTAATTCGGGAGCTTATGTCGCAGAGATAGTGCGCTCGGGTATCATGTCCATCGACAACGGTCAGTTCGAAGCAGGTGCAAGCCTCGGCTTCGGCTATGCGCAGACAATGATCTTTATCATACTTCCGCAGGCATTCAAGAATATACTGCCCGCGCTCGCAAACGAGTTCATCGTACTGCTGAAAGAGACCTCTATCGCAGGTTACATAGGTGTCAAAGATCTTACCAAAGCAGGCGACAGCATACAGAGCGTTACTTATGAAGCATTCATGCCGCTTATCGCAGTAGCGATCATCTACCTTGTAATGGTAATGGGTCTGACAAAACTTGTCGGTATGCTCGAAAGGAGGCTGGCTAAGAATGATAAGCGTTAAAAGCCTCAACAAAAGCTTCGGAGAGCTGCATATCCTCAAGGATATCGACGAGCAGATAGAAAAGGGCGAAAAGGTAGTTATCGTCGGCCCGTCGGGTTCGGGAAAAAGTACGTTCCTGCGCTGCCTTAACCTGCTTGAAACTCCCACCTCGGGCGAGATACTGTTCGAGGGCACGGATATCACCAAGGCTTCCGTAAAGGAGCTTAACAAGCTCCGTCAGAAGATGGGCATGGTGTTCCAGCATTTCCACCTGTTCCCTCACCTGACGATAAGAAAGAACATCACGCTTGCCCCTGTCAAGCTAAAGCTTATGACACAGGAGGAAGCGGACAAGAAAGCAGATGAGCTGCTGATAAAGGTAGGTCTTGCAGACAAGGCGGAGGCGTACCCGAATCAGCTTTCGGGCGGACAGAAGCAGCGTATCGCGATAGCGCGTTCGCTTGCGATGAACCCTGATGTGATGCTGTTTGACGAGCCTACGTCGGCGCTCGACCCCGAGATGGTCGGCGAGGTGCTGAATCTGATGAAGCAGCTTGCGGAGGACGGCATGACGATGATCGTGGTAACGCATGAGATGGGCTTTGCGCGCGAGGTAGCGTCGAGGGTAATGTTCATGGATGACGGCAGGATAGTTGAATCCGCGCCGCCTGAGCAGTTCTTCGCGAACCCCGAAAATCCGCGTTTGAGAGAGTTCCTTTCAAAGGTACTTTAAATATAAAAAAGGACGGGATGACCGTCCTTTTTTTGCGCCCGAAACTGAGAGCGAAGCAATATCGCGCGAAGCGCGAACTGGTTTAGGTCAAGCCTTTTTAAAGGCTTGTGGGGTGTGGGGCAAAGCCCCACTGAGGGCAAGGGGCAAAGCACCCAAAGGCAAGGGCAAAGCACCCAAAGGCAAGGGCAAAGCCCCACCAAAACAGGGCGAAGCCCTCCAAAAAGACCCAGCGATACGCGAAGCGGGAGCGGTCGGCAGCAGCCACCTCCGACAGGAGATGCGCAAAGACCGCCCATCCATCGCAGCCTGTTTATCACGCGCCTGATGTCGTACCGTTATTGCCGCCTGTGGTATTGCCGTTATTGTCGCCCGTCGTGTTACCGTTGTTTCCGCCCGACGTGTTACCGTTGTTACCGCCTGTGGTATTGCCGTTATTACCACCCGATGTGTTACCGTTATTGCCACCCGACGTATTACCGCCTGTCACATTGCCGCCCGACACCGTGCCGCCCTTTACAGCGTTGTTCGAGCCGCCTGTAGTTCCGTTCGCACCGCCCTTTGTGTTGCCGTTGGTGCTTCCCGAAGCCGCGCCGCTGCCTGTATTTCCCGACGGCGTACCCGTGTCAACAGCTGCCCTGCCGTCCTTTGCCGACTCCGGTATACCGTCCACGCTGACGGGTACCTCCACGCCAAGCTGCGCGATGACCGCCATAACGTCCTCGGGTATCTCAGCGCCGCTGCGTATCGCCTGCGCCGCCATCTGCATCTGCTCATCCGTGAAGCCTGCCGCCTTTATCTCCTCGGCATACTCCGCCATGACCTCGTCTACGTTGTCCGCGTTGATGTCAAGTCCTGCCTTGACCTGCGGCACCTGCATACCGTCGGAGTTTATAGTGTAGTCGTCGTGATAGATAAGCTCGCTCACCGTAACGAACTCGTAGCCGCTGTCGCGCAGCTGTGTCAGTATGTCGGGCAGCGCCTGCGTAGTGTTCTCAAGGTCGTTGTGGAACAGCAGGATAGAGCCTGACTTCACGCCCTTAAGCACCTTTTTCGTGATGTCCGCGGGCGACGGCTCCTTCCAGTCAACGCTGTCAACATCCCACTGGATCACCTTCATACCCATACCCTCCACCGTCGTGATAAGGCTGTCGTCAAACTCGCCGTAAGGCGCACGGTACAGCGTAGGCTGCTCGCCCGTTATCATCGCTATCTTGCGCGAGCATTCCTTGGTGTCCGCGATGAGGTCGTTGACGTTGATGCCCTCAACGTGCGGATGCCGGTCGGAGTGATTCTGTATCTCGTGGCCTGCGTCATGGAACATCTGCACATCCTCGGGATAGCGGTCACACCAGTCGCCCGTGATAAAGAACGTGGCCTGTGCGTCAAACTCGTCAAGGATGTCGATAAGCTGCCCGGTGTTGGAATTCTCCCATGCCACATCGAACGTCAGCGCTATCTTGTTGTCAGCCCTGTCAACACAGTAGATGGGCAGCTTTCTGCCTGCCGCCTGCGTCCCCACCGACGATATTATCGCAAACGCGCCCACCGCCGCGGCCGCCACCGCCATCGACGAAACAGCCGCAATGCGCTTCACCTTTTTCTTCGTGAATGTAACCAATCTCATGATATCCCTCCATATATCGCTGTCACGGTTTTTTGTTAGGAATATATGCGCCCGCGCGGACAAATATGACAAGCACGCCGACGTACCGCTCACAGCTTCTCTTAACAGTGGACAAAATCAACAATTCGACTATACATATTTTTATAATATCACCATTGACACAAATGCCAAAAAGTAGTATCATATAAGGTACAGAGCATACAAAAAGTTCTTATGCAACAAAAGGAGGAATTTATCATGAAGCATAAACAGTCATCGCTGAGAGCGGTGCTTTCCGTTGCAATGGCGGCTTCAATGCTGGCGCAGACAGGTCTGCAGACCCTTGCCGCAGCTTCCGAAGCAACATCCGATCCCTTCGATTCCGAGAAGGTTGCCATATTCGAGACGGACGAGCCGTCTAAATTCGGCTATACGCCCTATCGCATCGTGGACGAGGACGGAAACGAGATCGAGATGGAGCTTACGCCCGATATGTCGGATCTCGGCAGCTATGCCGCAGGTCTGCCCACATCCTACGACCTGCGTGACTACGGGCTGGTAACATCCGTAAAGAATCAGAATCCCACAGGCACCTGCTGGGCGCACGCCGCTATGGCGAGCGGTGAGTCCATGCTCATCAAGGACGGTCTTGCCACAACAGATATCGACCTGTCCGAGGCGCATCTGGTATGGTTCAGCATAAGATCGGAAGAGC
>SVMQ01000190.1 GCA_015067375.1 Oscillospiraceae bacterium
CCGATCTATGCGATAGTAACGGATGACGCGCACATGACCGCGGAGCAGCTCAGCCATATTCCTCTGCTTGAAATGCACATCGCACAGGATAACGAGGTGCTGTGGGAGACCTACCCGATAGTGGGCAGCAAAAAGCTGACGGAAGAGGACATAGACCTTGGCTTTGCGCTGGATATCAAAGACAAAACAGTGGTCTGGGGCATGACTATGCATACTTTCGGTGAGGATGACGGAATCCTGCCAGACTGCATTGATGTAAATGCGCATACAAAGCTCAACGCGCGCACAGGTGAGAAGTGCCTTGTTTACAGAATGTCGCTTGATATACGTTTGGAACATAACGATTACCGCGAGGGTGCGATACCGCGTCCTGCATCAGTCAGTGATGAGTGCAAGCGTGTCATAGCGCAGCGGCTGGGACTTGACCCCGAGAATGCCTGCGACGGGTTTGCCGAAATGTTCGGCGGCATTACGCGCGCCGAGTACATACGACTTGCGCAGCAGCGCTTCAAAAAATAAAACGAACAGCCACCTCCGACCCTGTGTCAGAAGTGGCTGTTGTAATATTTATCATATCCTGTAATAGCCTGCCGACTGCGCAGGGACAGTGATGCTGCCGCCGTCAGCCGTTACTGCACCGCCGAAGCTGTACAGCGTTTCCTTTGGCGTATAGCCGCAGGGGAACTGTACCTCGCGGTCGGATGGGTTGATGATGACGAGTATGCGCTCCTCGTCCGAACTTCTGATGTAAGCAAACGGATACGCATCCTTTTCGGCATACACGAACTCTATCTCGCCAAGGCTCTGCAGCGCTTTGTTGGACTGACGAATGCCGATAAGCCGCCTTATCTCGTTAAACAGCGAGCTGTCGTCTGCCATCTGTGCAGCCGCTGTCGGGCGGTCGGGGCTTTCGTCCTGCCTGATGTACAGCTTTTCTTTCGGCGCGGAGCTGAAGCCTGCATTAAGTCCGCTGTCCCACTGCATGGGCGAGCGCGAGCCTGTGCGTCCGTAGCCGCCCTCTACCGAGGTCAGACCCTCGACGTATCTCATGCCTATCTCGTCGCCGTAGTAGATGAACGGCGCTCCGGGCATCGACAGCAGGAATGCAAAAGCTATCTTGAGGTTGTCGCCGTGTATCGAGCGCGCAAGCCTGTCCATGTCGTGGTTGCCTGAGGGGATGCAGATCAGTCCCTTTTTCTCGGACTTTTCGTAGTTCTCCTTGTATTTTGCGACAAACTCCGATATGTCGCCCTTGCCTCGCGAGGAGAAATACGGCTCTTCACAGCGGAAAAGATCGTTGTAGTGCGACGGGCCGAAGTGCAGCAGGAAGTCCATGTGGAAGCCGCCCTGCAGCGACTTGTCAGGCTCTCCCCATTCCGATACCATAGCCGCACAGGGGAATTCCCTGTCAAGAAATCCGCGGACATCCTGCCATAGCCTGATAGTACCCTTTCCGTCCTCGTCGTGCTTTACAAGCGAGCCTGCCATATCAACGCGGAAGCCGTCGCAGCCAAGCGTAAGCCAGAAGCGCATGATATTTTTCAGCTCTTCCAGTGTGGCGCGAGGGCCGTCGTCATCCATGGACTGCTGCCAGGGCTTTTCGGGGTCGGGCTTGTAGAAGCCGTAATTCAGTGCAGGCTGATGCGAGAAGAAGTTCACGGCACAGCTGCCGTCGCGGTCAGAGATACCTCTGATGCAGCCCATGCCCTGTGGCTCTTCCCATATACTGTTCGTCCAGACATAGCGGTCGGTGTATTCGTTGCGCTCGGCTTTCATCGACTCCTTGAACCACTTATGCCGGACGGAAGTATGTCCAGGTACAAGGTCAAGCAGGATGTGCATTCCGCGCTTGTGTACCTCATCGAAAAGGTGCTTCAGGTCTTCGTTTGTGCCGTATCTCGGCGCAGCCTGATAGTAGTCGGAAACATCATAGCCTGCATCACCGAACGGTGACTCAAAGCAGGGGTTGAGCCACAGCGCGTTGCAGCCTAAGCTTTGTATATAGTCCAGCTTTTCTGTGATACCGTTGAAGTCGCCTATGCCATCGCCGTTTGTATCGTTGAAGGATTGGGGGTAGATCTCATAAAAAATGGCGTTATCCAGCCATTCGGGACGTTTTGTACTCATAGCGGTATTTCCTTTCGGGAGAGTTCGGAGCGCGCTCCGTATCTTTATGATAATACAAAAGCCGCGAAAAATCAAGCGGTATACACGAAAAATCGGGACGGAAATACCGCCCCGATCTCTTATTCACTGCTTATGCAGCCATATTGCGTCAATTATGCGCAGAGGTTCTTGAACCACTCGCACAGTGCGGAGAAGTCACAGAAGAATGTAAAGAAATTGCACATTATGTTTATCCCCCTTTTTCGTATTTCCCTCATCGGGATAATATGATTATATCATATTATACGCCATGTTTCAATGCAAAGATATCGGTAACTGAGGGAATATGTGGGGGAAGGGATACGGCAATGATAAATGAAAAGGTACACAGCGGTCGGCGGCGTGTTTTTTATATTTCGATCGGATATTTTAACAGAGTCAAAAATATAGCTGTGTCAATGACAAAAAAATTTGCCGTTTTTCCATCAACCGTTATTGTCATTTTATCTACAACAGTGTAAAAGTCAGAATTAAAATGACCGCCAAAGCGGTCTTGACTTTGACACCGCTGTAGATTTTTGCGATTAAGCGGTTGATGGAGAAGATGTTGTCAAAATGCAAACACACATTTAAAAATCATAACTTTTGTTTTTATTTTGTGGTATTCTTTGAATCATTTGTCGATAGTATTTCAAGCCATGAAAAACAGGTGTAATAAATTATTTTATTACATATTTTATTTCCCAGTAATATCAGAATCACACCGGATAGTAATAATACTTTCCAAGGAGCGTTCAATAGGCTCGGGTAATAAGCGGGAATGATCTTTACGAAAAAACCATGTAGTAAGAAGATGGGCCATGTGTTTTGTCCTATAGTTGTTATCAGGGGCAGCTTCTTGTTCAAAACATATTTGACTTCTACGAACAGGAACAGGATCCAGGCCAGTGATATTATAAATACTATTGCGCGCATCCATATGTTACTGCCGCTGTTTGAATAAGAATAAGACCCATATAGCATTCTATCGGGCAACTTTGTATAATATAAAAACGGAGCGGACAGAACAATGACTGCTATCGAAACGAATGTAATTATAGAATGTATTCTACTGCGCACAGATATCGTTTCAAGTACCCCGTCCTTTTTGCAGTAGTATCCCAACAGAAACCATGGTTGAAAAACGAAGAATCGCGATAAAGACATATAATATCCAATCGAATCAATAAATCCAATGATTAGCGAAATAACGAAAACACATATTATCGAGAGGAATTGTCTGCGTTTATCAGATGTGTCGAACAGCGGTAAAAGTAATTGATAAAACAGGCACGTCAATATATACCAAAGATGCCAATAAGGTGTTGAATACTGGAGATCCTTATCAATATCAAGAACACATCTTGAAAACAATATATAAATGGTTTGGAACACAATATAAGGTATTAACCAATGGTATACGATTCGTTTCGGAGAATGTTTAACATTATATCCAAACAAAAAAATAAACACAGGCATATGAAACGAATAAATGAATTTATAAACCAGCCAAATACCGTTAAATGGATCACTCACTTCCAGAAAATGAGCAAATACCACAGAAAAAATCAGTAAAAAGCGGATATTATCCAATGAATAGTCTCTTGATGACAGCGATTTATAATACATTTTTTTACCTATCATTAATTTATAATATTTAATTGATTATACCATGAATATGCGAAATGTTCAATGCTATATTGAGTATTTATTTACTTTATTCGGCGGTATGTATCAAGATGAACATTGCTTATTTGAATGTAACGCGTAATCAGATGAAAAACATTTACAAGCTTGTTATTTACAAGGTGCTTGTGAGAAGAACTGTTTTCAGAGATCGTTTACAAGGTGAACCCGACACAAAAGAGGACACTCCTCAATTTGAGAAATGTCCTCTCGCTACGCAGAACTCAAGTCAGGCGAGAAAGGTGCAGATACTAGGAAAAGCCCATTCGGGCTAGGCTCTGTCCTGTTGCTCTTTGTTGTGCGACATCGTGTCGCACTTAGGAGCAACGGCACAAGCATCGTGCTTGTGACCTGCCGAATGGGCTTTGACGATGTAGATGTGCCTTTATCGCCTGACTTTACTTGAAGTATCTGTTCAGCAGACCCTCAAAAGCCTTTCCGTGTCTTGCTTCGTCCTTTGCCATCTCATGTACAGTGTCGTGGATAGCGTCCAGATTAAGCTCCTTAGCGCGCTTTGCGAGCTGCAGCTTGCCCTCTGTTGCGCCATGCTCAGCGGCAACTCTGGCAGTAAGGTTCTCCTTTGTGGAAGCGGAAACTACCTCGCCGAGAAGCTCAGCGAACTTAGCAGCGTGCTCTGCCTCCTCCCATGCAGCCTTCTCGTAGTAAAGGCCAACCTCGGGATAGCCCTCGCGGTGTGCTGCTCTTGCCATTGCAAGATACATACCTACCTCTGTGCACTCGCCAGATCGGAAG
>SVMQ01000001.1 GCA_015067375.1 Oscillospiraceae bacterium
ACAATATGTATATCATGGAGGAGCTGCAGACCATCCTTGCGGTAGGTGCAGGCGCGACAACGAAGCTGGTTGACAGCGAGGGCGGCAGGATACTCCGACTGGCAAATCATAAATTCCCATATGAGTATTTAGATAGATTTGATGATATCAAAAACAAAAAGGAAGAGATTTTTGGCTTTTTTGCTTAAATCTTAATAGGTAGTATCTATAACAGTTGACAAACGTCGATTTTTGGTATATTATTGTATCGAGCGGAGTTATAGCCGCGATCAATTTATTAAGGAGTATTTATCATGGACGCATTAAAGAAGTTCTTCCCCCTGTCCTTTAACAAGGCAGGTTCTACAAACGATCTTGTTGTAGGTATTATCATTTATGTTGTAGTCAGCGTCGTAGCAGGTCTCGTTATCGGATTTGCAGGCGTGCTTACAGGCTGGATCCCCCTGCTCGGCACTGTTATCGGCTGGGTACTGCGTGCGGTAGGCAGCCTGGTAGGACTTTACTGCCTCGCAGGTATCGTTCTGCTCGTGCTGAAGTTCCTCAAGGTCATCGACTGATATTATCGCAAGGAAAACGGCGGCTTCGCCCTTTGCGAAGCCGTTTTTTGCCGATAAAAAAAGAAATTTAAAATTTTTTAAAAAAATTTTAAAAAAGTGCTTGACAAAGTGGAAACAACGTGATATAATATACTAGTCGTCAGGGAACGACAAGAAAAAATAAATAAGCTGGTGTAGCTCAGTTGGTAGAGCAGCTGATTTGTAATCAGCAGGTCGGGGGTTCGAGTCCGTCCACCAGCTCCAATTTTTTCTTAACAACTAAATATCATGGGAGCGTTCCCGAGTGGCCAAAGGGGGCAGACTGTAAATCTGTTGCGTTTCGCTTCGGTGGTCCGAATCCACCCGCTCCCACCATAAACGGATATCATTTCGGTGGTGTCCGTTTTTTTATTTTTGAATAAAAGATGTTTGTTCTTGTAAACAGCAATGAGAAATGGTATAATTATAAAGATAAAACAAGCAAATACAAATTCAGAGTAAGAATAAACTTTTATAGTAGGATGATTATTATGGGTAAGCAAATAAACTATTATATGGAATATGAAAGTTTTGTATGTATCGTAAAAAAAGCTATTGAATTGGGCTGTGAAATAATAAAAAGTGATAAAACAGGAGAAATAATCAGAGATTACTCTGTGAATATAGTTACAAAAGAGGATAAAAGGTATTTTTTTCACATTCCGGAAGCTGGTGATGTTAAAATAAAAATAATAAATGGAAAAAGACATATTGATAATGGTTATTCTGCAAGTGGAAGTACATTGATAGAAGCGGGGTATTCATTTATATCGCTAGAGGAGAAAAAAATAAGCAGTGCACGTTTATTTTGTATATCTGATTATTATGATGATAAAGGTAATCTCGTAAAGCGACCGGAATGTGTTACAAAAATATATAACGCTTTAGCAAGATATGTCAAAATGATTTCTCCATATACAGAATTAACTGATACTGCAATAAGCACGAGGGAAGATAATTATTTACAGGAATTTGAGTATAAGCATAAAGAATATATAACAGATTATTGTTTAAAGTTAAGAGAATCGGGATATAAATTAAGATAAATAAACCGGTTGCTTTTCAATGCCATTTATTTTGAGCAATAGTGACAGCGTTCCACTGGACCTTATCCGAATGAGGTTCAGCGGAATTTCTTTGTTTATCCCGTGTTTTGAAAAAATCTATTGCACTCATGATAGACAACAAAAAGATCGCCTTGAAAAAGACGGTCTTTTTGCTGTTGTGATATCCGAAAGATGCCGCGATGTTCGGTGTCTGACGCGGCGTTGACATTTCTTGTGTATTATAGTAAAATAAATACGGGTGATTAAAATGAAGAAAGCAATGGTCGTTGTGCTTGCAGTGATAGTCTGTGCGATGGTAGGTGTTCTGTATTATATAGGCGGTCGTGCAGCTTTTAACAGCTGACAGCAGCAAAAACCTTATAGATAAGCAGGAGGAGCGTATGGGCAGATTTTCTACAACAGTTCACATTAAATACAATACCGATGCAGCAGGTTTTAAGAATCTGTTCCGCGAGATAATGAAAAAGCGCGGATTTGTCCTTTGTGATCAGGACGAGGCGGTTTTGTCGTATGCTCTGGCTTCTGGCGCGAGTGGCTGGGTAACGCTGGCAAGTGAAGCTTACAGGGACGACCTTAAGATAGCACAGGGCGATCTGAAATATATCGCCAAAGAACTGCGTGCAAATTCGTTTTCCGTTGAGGTGGTGGACAGCGATTTTGCGGTCTTAACACTCAACAACGGCGATACGGTGATCGTCGGCGACGGCTCGTGTTATGGAATTGAAGCGCCCTCCCGAGGGGATCGTAAATATTGGGAGCCGCTGCTTGCTGATGGCATGACATGGCAACGATTCTCTGAAACCGCACAAAAGGACAGCGTTTTTGTCGAGGATACCTTATCCGAGTTTGCTGACATCATAGGCGTTTCTCCCGAGTTGATCTGTGCCGATCCTTCGGAGCTTTCGGACAACGAAAATGCAGTTCAGCTTTATTTCAAAAAAGCTGAAGCTAAAGAAAAGGCTATGTCCTTGAACGCGGCATTCAAAAAGGTATTCGGAGAGGCTCTTGAACCGCTTGGATTTAAGTTGATCAAGAGTAAATATCCTTATTTTGTGAGGGTCGTGAGTGATGAGATAATCCATTATGTAACAGTAGCTAATGAAAGAGCGGACGGTAGAGGAGATAACGGTGTGAAATACAAATGCTTTAATGTGTTTTGCGGAGTATCTACTGTCTACAAAGGTGATATTGATTTTGAAGAAAATCCTACAAGGTTTCTTTCTAGTTTCATTAACAGTTTAAGCGAGATCTATACCAGGACTCATTGGTCTAACTTGGATATGAAGTATCGTGCGTCAATTATGCGGTTTTACTATAACCCGACAAGTACGCAATCATTGCTTGGGGTTTTAAGTCAAGCTCTTGTGGTCGCTTTAAAAGATGCTATACCAGTTATAGATCAAGCGGTTACGCTTGAAAAATGTATGGATTACTTTGAGTTGATGGAGCATCGCCTTAATCCGCTTTTGGATGGAGGCGGTGAAGGTCTATTATGCACAAAGTTATTTTCCGCAGATGAATATGTCACATTTATGGATAAATATTGGGAACGTGAATTAGAAGATATAAAACGAAAGCTTTCCATAACATCTGACCCTAAAAGAATAGAATCTTTTGAAACGAGAATTAAATGTATTGCGAGTGAACGCGAGGAATGCAAGGAAAAGTGTTATAGACTTTTTACCGAACCTGAGCTTCAGGAAAAGGCTCCTGCCGAATTGGCACGCCGTAAGAAAGAAAACACGGAAAAGCTGAGGTCATACGGACTGGACATCTGATGTGCAGGTCGCTGAAAATTGCTTCGCTCAGGCGATAAAAGACCGTCCTTTTTGGGCGGTCTTTTTGCTGTTGTGATATCCGAAAGATGCCGCGAGGTTCGGTATCTGAAGCGGCGTTGACATTTTTTGTGTATTATAGTAAAATAAATACGGGTGATAAAATGAAGAAAGCAATGGTCGTTGTGATAGCAGTGACAGTCTGTGCGATGGTAGGTGTTCTGTATTATATAGGCGGTCGTCAGCGTTTTGAATCAGCACAGGACGCCGCTGACAGCATCACGGCAGGCTGGAATCTCGGCAACACGCTGGAAAGCAACGGCGAGTGGATAGGTCTGTACACAGACGGCACACCTGAGGATTACGAAACTGCATGGGGCAATGCGGTGACTACGCCTGAGCTTATTGCGGCGGTCAGGGCGGCAGGCTTCAATGCGGTGCGCGTGCCTGTGACATGGCACGAACACATGGACGAGCAAGGCAATATCGACGCCGAGTGGCTCGATCGGGTGCAGCAGGTGGTCGATCACGTTATCGCGCAGGATATGTATTGCGTTATCAATGTGCATCACGACGCAGGCGGCGGCTGGATAAGGGCAACACCCGAAAGTTACGGGCAGGATTCCGCACTGGTGGAAGCGCTGTGGCGAAATATCGCGGAGCATTTCAAAGATTACGGCGAAAAGCTGATATTCGAGGGCTTCAATGAGATGCTGGACAAGGATGGACACTGGGGCGGTGCTGGCAGTCCCGAGGAATACAAGGCGCACAATGACTACAATCAGCTTTTTGTTGATACGGTAAGGGCGACAGGCGGCAACAATGCGCGCCGCAATCTTATGGTGCAGGTGTATTCGGGCGTGTGCGGCGAGGGCGCGTTTGAGAATTTCGTGCTTCCGAATGACAGTGCGGAGGGACATCTGATGATACAGGTACACTGCTATGACCCACAGCCGTTTACATGGACCTCGGTGGATTACACCGAGCCTACCGATGAGTGGGGGAGCGATGACGAAAGAGCGCATATCGCGCAGGTGTTTGAGAGATTATCCGAGCTTTCAGAGGAGCATGGCGTGCCTGTGCTAGTAGGCGAGTGCGGCGCGGATCATAAAGATAATGAGGAAACGCGCAAGGCTTATGTGGAGCATTTTTTCGGCTGTGCAAAAGAGAACGGGATAAAGTGCTTCTGGTGGGATACGGGTGCAATGGCGCTGTTTGACCGCGAAGCCTGTGCGGAGAAGTATCCTGAAATCATAGATATTATCATGAAGTCCTGCGGCTCTCTCTGACTGATAACATAATATAAAGGGCAGCTGTATGGCTGCCCTTCGTGTTTTGATAGATATACTGTCAATAACGCTGTATCACTTGAATTCTGGCGTCTTTATCCGAGGTAGTCGTCAAGACCCTCTACGAGTGAGGTGTCCCATGTTCTTCCGCTCCACCGGTTGCCGTAAGCTTCGTAGTATGCGTCAAAGTACTTTATGCTGTCCTTGCGCACTATTTTGTCGATATCCACTGTGGGGGCTTCGTCGGGGCGTACCTTTCTTGCGACGATGACCAGCCTCATATCGTTGAAGCCCGTGGACTCGTCAAAGGTGGAGAGCGTCAGCAGTTCGTCGCCGTACTTTATATCAACGCCTGTTTCATAAAGGCTTCTGTCCATGCATTCTACGATGTAGTCGTAGAAATCCGCGCTGTCTGCAAAGTTGATGCTGTTGCTGTAATCGAACACCTCGCCGTACTCGTCCGTGGTGTTGACAAGGAACACCGAGAATATCTTGTACTTGTTGTCGTTGTACAGCGTGTTGAAGTCGATGACGGGTGACATCTTTAGAACGTCGAGCTGCTTGTAGTTACTGAGCGCCGCGAACGGATACTCATACAGCATATTGTGACCGTAGAGTATGGTGTTGTCGGGCATTTCGTCAGCGCCTATCTTTCCCTGATAGTCCGCAAAGATGTTGCCTGCAAACAGGTAGTTCCTGCCGAAATCGTGATGCAGGTAGAATTCTGCTGCAAGCTGCGGATCTTTCATTATCTGTTCGCAATATTCACAGTAGCCGTATGCTGTGTAGGTGTTGCAGTGCATGAATCTTTCCGCGAGATATGGATCGTTCTCGATCTGCAGGCACATATCGCAGGTGCCGTTTGTTTTAAATCTGCTGCAGCGCTATGCCGCGCGTCAGTTTGGTCTTATAGGTCATGGCGACCTCCTCCTTTTAGTGTGAGTTGATAACTACATTAATAACATATCCGCAGAGCGCAAGCTCAGCGTTTGCGAAGCAACGAAGCCGCGAATGCGGCAGGTCAGCCGTTCAATAAAAACAGCGCAAATGCGAAGCAATTGAAACAAGCTGTTTTATTATAACATATCCGCAGAGCGAACGCTCTGCGAAACGGCGTCAGCCGTAGTCTGCATAGCAGACAAGGGATATGTTTCAATAAAAACAGCGCAAATGCGAAGCAATTGAAACAAGCTGTTTTTATTATACAAAGACCTCTGAGCGAAAGCTCTGCGTTTGCGAAGCAACGAAGCCGCGAATGCGGCAGGTCAGCCGTTCAATAAAAACAGCGCAATTGCGAAGCAATTGAAACAAGCTGTTTTTATTATAACACGACAGACCATCCGTGTCAATGCCACTGAGAGGACACTGGTTATCAAACACGATATCGGAGCGGTTTTCGGTTCGTTCATGTTATTGCTAAAAAAGGTTGCATTTTCTTTGCGTTTGTTGTATAATAAATGTAGTATGTACTGCGCTTTGCAGTGCTAAAATCCATCCTGAAAGGAATATCACAATGAACATAGCAGTAATCGGTCTTGGTCTTATCGGCGGCTCTATATGCAAGGCGCTGAAAGCCAACACCTTCCATCATATTATGGGCATCGACAGCAACAAGGAGACTATCGCCAAGGCGCTTGCCTGCGGCGCTATCGACGAGGAGATAGACGAGAGCCGCCTTTGCGAGGCTAACCTCACCATCGTTGCGCTGTACCCCATGACCACTGTCGAGGTCATCAAGAAGAATGCGGATAACTTCCGCAAGGGCAGCATCGTTATAGATGTATGCGGCGTCAAGAGCTACATAGTGGACGCTTGTACTCCCGTGCTGGAGGAGCGCGGAGTTATCTTTATCGGCACGCATCCCATGGCAGGCACGGAGAATTCGGGCTTCGACTATGCGACGGCTGACCTTTTTGCAAAGGCGAGCTACATCCTCACTCCCACCGAAAATACTCCTCAGATAGCTATAGACCTTGTATCGACGCTTGGCGCGTGCATGGGCTTCGGACAGGTCGTGCTTGCGACCCCCGAGCAGCATGACGCTAACATCGCGTACACCTCGCAGCTTGCGCACGTCGTATCGAATGCGTATGTAAAGAGCCCTGCGCTGTTCCGTGCAGACGGCTTCTCAGCGGGAAGCTTCCTTGACCTCACGCGCGTTGCGAAGCTCAACGAGGATATGTGGAGCAGCCTGTTCCTTTGCAACAAAAAGGCGCTGCTGAATGAGATAAACTGCATCATGGACAGCCTTGCGGAATACCGCGACGCTATGATGAACGACGATATGGAAACATTGCGCGACATCCTCAGGATAGGTAGGGAGCGCAAGGAAAAGAGCATGGAGTTTTACGGACAGGAGCGCAAATAATGCCAAAGAAAAAGCCGCACATCAGCTACATAGTGTCGCTGTGTGGAATAATGAGCGCCGTTTCGCTGGTGATGATGTTCTTTCTGAGCATGATACCCGCATTCGAGTACATCAGCCCCGCGGTTTCGGGAATGTGCCTGTGGATAGTCAACGAGCGGCTTGGCGCGAAGTACAGCGTCATGTGCTATTGCGTGGTGGGCTTGCTGTGCCTGTTCATATCGCCGTATTACGAGGCGAATATGATGTTCATCTTCCTGCTCGGCTGGTATCCTATCGCGCGGCAGTATTTCATGGAGCTGCCGAATGCATTGCTCCGCTGGGCGGTAAAGCTTGCGGTGTATGCGGCTTGCGCGATAGCCTGCTACTGGGTGCTGATAAACCTGTTTGGTATGAAGCAGCTGCTGGAGGACATGGGAGAGCTTGGCGAATACGGGCCGTGGATATTGCTTGGCATGGGCGCGGTGGCGTTCGTGCTGTATGATGTCTTCCTCGGGCTGTTCAAGCCATTCTATGACGGGGTGGTCAAGCCGAAGATATCAAAGCTGATGAAATGACGGCAGGAGCGCCTGTATTAATTCATTGGATCAGGAAATAATCTACTATAATAACACGAAAAGGAGAACGAACATGGCAGAAAGGATACCTCAGCGCAGCGAGGTCGCACAGGAATATAAGTGGAAGATAAGCGACATCTATCCCACAGATGAAGCATGGGAGCAGGATCTGCTCAAAGCGAAGTCCGCGGCGGAGCGCATCGCAGGCTACAAGGGACAGCTTTGCGCGTCGGCAGAAAAGCTGCTGGAATATATGCGCTATGACGATGAGCTGACGGTGCTTCTTGAGAACCTCATAAACTACGCTCAGAGAAAGAACGATGAGGATACGCGCGAGGCGAAGTATCAGGATATGGTGAGCCGCGTTGAAGTGGTGCTGGTGGATATCAGCGGCGCCGCGTCGTTCGTTACTCCCGAGCTTCTGTCCATAACAGACGAAGCTATGGAGCAGTTCTACAAGGACTGCCCCGATATGGAGCTTTACCGCCGCTGCCTTGACAGAGTGCGCTTGAAGAGGGCACATATCCTGTCCGAAGCGGAGGAGAAGCTGATGGCGCTGACAGGCGAGATGACAGGCAGCCCCGACACGATATTCTCTATGTTCAACGACGCTGACCTTAAATTCCCCGATGCCGTTGACAAGGATGGAAAGAAGCATCAGGTGACGCACGGCAGCTTTATTCCGCTTATGCAGAGCGGCGACAGGGTGCTGCGCGAGAGCGCGTTCAAGTCGCTGTACAGCGTATACGAGAGCTTCAAGAACACTTCCGCTGCAGTGCTTGCGTCACAGACGAAGTGCCTTAACTTCCGCGCAAAGGCGAGAAAGTATGATTCCACGCTTGAAGCGGCGCTCAGCGGTAACGAAGTTCCCGTTTCGGTGTACAAGCAGCTTATCGAGGCGGTACACGAAAATCTGCCCTATATGCACCGCTATGTGAGATTGCGCAAAAAGCTTCTCGGGGTAGAGGAGCTGCACGCCTATGACCTGTACTGCCCGATAGTTCAGGATGTTGACCTGGAGATACCGTTCGAGCAGGCAAAGCAGGAGGTGTATGACTCCCTTGCGCCGATGGGCGAGGACTATCGTAAGATATACAAAGAGGGCTGCGAGAACGGCTGGATAGATATCTACGAAAACGAGGGCAAGCGCAGCGGCGCTTATTCCGCAGGCGCGCGCGTACATCCGTTCGTGCTGCTCAATCACAAGAACACGCTCAACTGTGAGTTCACGCTTGCGCACGAGATGGGTCACGCCATCCACTCCTATCTCTCGAACAAGACACAGCCGATATGCTATGCGGACTATGTGATATTCGTGGCGGAGGTTGCTTCCACCTGCAACGAGAGCCTGCTGATGCAGCATCTTCTCAAGACCACCACGGACAAGAAGCGCCGTGCTTATCTGATAAACTACTTCCTTGAACAGTTCCGCACCACGCTTTACAGACAGACGATGTTTGCGGAGTTCGAGCTGCTCATCAACGAAAAGACGGAGAGCGGTGAGAGCCTTACCGCGGAGGTGATGTGCGAGCTGTACAGGGAGCTTAATCTGAAATACTACGGCGAGGATATCATCATCGACCGTGAGCTTGACATGGAATGGGCACGCATACCGCATTTCTTCTATAATTATTATGTATACCAGTACGCGACGGGCTTTTCTGCGGCGATAGCCCTGTCACAGCGTATACTTAACGAGGGCGAGAGCGCTGTCAGGGATTATATAGGATTCCTCAGCGGCGGCTGCTCCTCCGACCCCATCACACTTCTGAAGGGAGCAGGTGTTGACATGACCACCGCACAGCCTGTGAATGACGCGCTGAAGCTGTTCAACTCGCTTCTGGATGAGATGGAAGAGCTGATGGGCTGATATGGGCAAAAATATTATCATGGACGTCATCAGGTCGTCAACGGCTGAAAGACCGCTCATCCTGCTGGACAGCAGATTTGACTGCATCTACAGCGGAAACTATAATATCATCAAGCCGGGAATGAACCTGATGCCGATGCTTCGCAACAGACTGGTGCTGCCGCTGCGCCGCGTCTGCGAGGATGCTGTTTTTCACAAGGGTCGCTTTTATTGCGTTAGGCTGATACCTGTGCGCACGCCCGAAAACGAGCGCGCCTATATCGGCGAGCTGATAGATACGAAGAATGTTGTTCGCATGGGCGACAAGACCGATTTCGGTGCGGAGCAGCTTCTTGAATACGGAAATATGCAGCACAAGCTGGCAGGACTTTGGCAGTGTCTTGCGTCGCTGCGCAACGAAAAGGGCATGGGCGCTTCCGAGCATCTCGACCGCATGGAGGAGCTGTTGTACAGCTTTTCGGATATCATTGCGAACAAGCATGAGCTGCTCGATGCGATATACAATGAAAAGAACCACACCCTGTTCGATGTCCACGGGCTGTGCGACAGACTGTGCGTGCGCTGCAATGCCGTGCTGGCAAAGTGCGGCAGGAGCATAGAATTCATCGGCAGCGACGGCGGCCCGTTGTATGTTCATCAAAGCAGCAGGCTTGCGGTGGTGGCGCTGGTGAATGCTATCCAGAACGCGCTGCTGTATTCTCCGAGCGACACTGTGCCGACGCTCATGGCTTTCGCTGAGGATAGTTATGTAGTGGTGCGCACGACGAACGAGAACTTGATGCATACCGAGCAGGAATTTGCAAACGGCAAGGATATAGAGTTCAACGATCAGCGCGCTGACAGCGGCATGAGCGTGATACGCACATTCGTTGAGAGCGCGGGCGGCAGGATGACCTGCGAGAACGATAATGGCAGGTTCACGCTTGAGTTAAGGCTTCCTGCGGCGACAGTGGACGATCCCGAATGCTGCTTTGAAAGAGAGATATCCATGCAGGCATACTCCTGTGTTCCTGATTTCGTGCAGATAAAGATGAACCGCGTGGCTGAGCTTTTCAGCAAGGACGAAATGACAGAAAACGTTCAAGACGCTGTCACACATTCGTCATAATTTGCGGATATAATCATGTTATATGAGTGTAGTGTGTGCTGCCCTCGTTCTTGCAGCGACGGGCAGCATATTTTTATTACGGAAGGAGCAGTATAATGTACAGAATCCTTATTGTGGATGACGAAGATCACATCCGCGAGGTGCTGAAGGAATACGCGGAGTTTGAGGGCCATGCGGCGGACGAGGCGCGCGATGGTATGCAGGCAGTCGAGATGGCTAAGGCGAATGACTATGACATCATCATCATGGATGTCATGATGCCGAAGCTTGACGGCTTTTCTGCCTGCAAGGAGATACGCAAGATAAAGAACACGCCTGTGCTTATGCTGTCCGCGCGCGGCGAGGAATACGACAAGCTGTTCGGATTTGAGATAGGCGTTGACGATTATGTGGTCAAGCCGTTTTCTCCCAAGGAGGTAATGGCGAGGATTAACGCCATCATAAAGCGCAACAGCGCAGGCGCTGCCGCTGAAAAGGCAGACACCGTTAAGTTTGAGGGGCTGGAGATAAACTTCACCTCGCGCGATGTTTTCGTGGACGGGGAAAAGGCAGGGCTTACGCCCAAGGAGTACGACCTGCTGTTCTATCTCGTGCGCAACAAGAATATCGCGCTGACCCGAAACCGCCTGCTTGAGGAGGTCTGGGGCTATGACTTCTTCGGTGATGACAGGACGATAGATACCCATATCAAGATGCTGAGGAACAACCTCGGTCAGTACCGCAAGTTCATCGTGACGCTGCGCGGAATGGGCTATAAGTTCGAGGTGTGACATGGGCTTCTTCAGAAGCATAAAGTTTCAGGTGTGGCTGAGATTTGAGATAATCGTAGCCTGTATGCTGGTGTTCTCGTATGCGTTTCTGGTGCTGTTCTTTCCTGCATTCTATGAGATGATGAAGATAGACGAGATAAGCCGTTCGCTTGAAACGATACAGTCGGACTGGTACGACGATGACGTGCGGCGTACTGTGGAAACGGTCGCCTATGACAACAAGATGTATGTGGAGATATATTCTCCGCGTTACGGCGTGTCGCTGCCGTTCAATAACATGGGCGGCGCTGCGGCTATCGCAAACATCTCAAAGCGCGAGTGCTGCGCGGAGGTGGACGACGCCGAAACGGGCATAGTGTACAAGCGCTTCCGCGACGAGCGCGAGAACAACACGGTGCTTATGGTATGCTCGTATCTCGGTGACAGAAGATATCCCGACGCGTATATCTTTATCTGCTCGTATCTGCAGCCGCTGGGTACGACTATGGCGATATTCCACAGGCAGTTTCTGTTCGTGGCGGCGGTCACGGCAGTGTTTACGATGTGCATATCGCTTCTGTTTGCGGCGAAGATATCCAATCCCATCATCATCATGAACAACGCCGCAAAGCAGCTTCCTCAGGGACGCTTCAACTCGCGTGTGCGCAAGCGTGATTTTGCGGAGATAAAGCAGCTGTCCGAAACGCTGGAGAGCGCTTCAAAGGAGATAGCAAAGAGCGACGGACTCCGCAGAGAGCTTATGTCCAATATCTCGCACGACCTTCGCACACCGCTTACCATGATAAAGGCCTATGCCGAGATGATACGCGACCTTTCGGGCGACAATCCCGAGAAAAGAGAGCGGCATCTCAAGGTCATCATCGACGAAACGGATCGCCTTTCCTCGCTGGTAAACGATATACTTGACCTGTCAAAGCTGGAGTCGGGCGTTGCCGAGATACACAAGGAGAGCTTCAATTTCGGCGAGCGGCTCGGCGGCGTGGTGTCAAGGTTCGATATTCTACGCGACAGCGACGGCATCAACATCGAGCTTCACGCAGGCTCTATGATAATGATAGAAGCCGACCCGATAAAGATGGAGCAGGTGGTATATAATCTCATCAACAACGCCGTGACCTACACGGGCGACGACAACACCGTGATAGTGCGCCTTTACCGCACGGTGGAGCGCACGGTGCGGTTTGAGGTGACAGACCACGGCGATGGAATAGCGCCGGAGCATCTGCCGCATATCTGGGACAGATACTACAAGGTCAGCGAGCGCAACAAGACGCACAAGCGTGCGAAGATGGGCAGCGGTATCGGTCTGTCGATAGTAAAGAATATACTGGAGCAGCACGGCTTCAGATACGGCGTGGACAGCGAGCAGGGCAAGGGAAGCACATTCTGGTTTGAAGCGCCCGACCCTCTCGCGCCGCCGGAGCAGCCAAAAACAAAACGATAAAGCATTAAAGCGCCGCTGAGGAAGATACTCGGCGGCGCTTTTTTGCGCTTGACACGACGGGATATCTGTGCTAAAATTAGCTTGTGTAAATGCAACCTTTTTCCTGTCGGTATGGTTTTATTGTCAGAGGACAGATACTCGGAAAGGACTGATTATATGAAGCGTTTCATTTCTATATTTAGTGCGGCGGCGGTGCTGCTGAGCCTTACCGCCTGCAGGAGCAATGAGGTAGGCTCTGCTGCTGACAGTGCGGCGGACATCGCTGTTACTTCGGAGGGCGCGGGGGACAGCTCGCCTGCTGCACAGCCCGAGGCTACAGTGACAGTTGTGACCAGCCCCGCGCATTTTGATGCGACAGTCAGCGTGCCGCCCGAAGAGATAAAGCAGGAGGATAACGTCATGGCAGACGGCGCAGATGCGGCGGTCGTTCCGACAGTGACCTATGTGCCGTTGACAGCGCAGGATATCTCGCTGTCCATCCCCGAAAGCGGCAGCATCACTACGGACACCGAGAGAGTTACGTTGGAGTTTACCTATGTGGGAGCGGCGGAGAATGCGGAGTATTGCTTCGGCAGCTCCTATACGCTGAAAAAGCTTGTGGACGGCGAGTGGAATGTCGTACCCTTTGCGGAGAATGCGGCATTCAATGCGCTTGGTTATCTGATAGGAAGCAGCTGCCCGAAGAACTCCATCAGCGTGAGCCTTTCGGATGATTTCTATGCTCAGGCTATCACAGCAGGCACATATTGCGTTGAAACGAGCATTGACGGAGTTGTTATGGAGCAGTCATTTATTATAACAGACGCACAGAGCGAGGATGCAGATATCAGCGATACGGCAGGCGATATGGGCGAAAACGCGGTGCAGCGCGTTCCTCTCGGCGCGAATGATGTTATCGCACAGCTTGACAGCGCTGAGTATGCAACAGGCACTGACAGCGTTAAGCTGCAGCTTACCTATGTCGGCAGCAGCGATGCGCAGTATATCGTGGGCTGTGACTATAAGCTGGAAAAGTGGGATAATTCCATCGGTGATTGGCGCGATGTGCCGTTTGCCGAAAACACCGCCTTTACCGAGGAGGGCTATGAGATAAGCGCGGCTTCGGACTGCACCATCACGCTCGGTATCGGTGCGCATATGTTTGATGAGGAGCTTACCGCAGGCACTTATCGCATCACAAAGCCGCTGTGCGACGGTGTGGATTCGCTGCTGGTGTTTGAGCTGAAGGATGTTGACGCGGAAAGCGGAATGGTCATCGAGCAGGCTTCGGGTGAGATGAGCTTTATCATCGACGAGATACTCGCTGACAGGCTGATATGCTCGCTTACATTCCCCTCGCCGCTGGTGTATGAGGTACTCTGTGACCCTGTAATGTATCAGGGCTTCAGCGTTGGCGACTGCATCCGTGCAGGCTATGAGCCGCTGTACAGGGTGGATGAGATGAACTATAAATTCACCGCGACCTTTATCGAGGCAAGCGAGAATAACTATATGGGCGGTGTGACAGGTATTCCCGAGGCATATAGCGAGTCATGATTGATGTAAAACGGCGTGCGAAACAGCTTCGGATGCCGTTTTTTCTGTTATTTAGGCGATATTTCAAAATTTTTTGAAAAAAATTCACAAAACCCCTTGACAAAATTGCACAAACAGATTATACTGTATATACAACACATGAACAGTTGGCGGCGAGAGCTACGGCTCTTGTCGTGAAAATAAGAATATGAAAAGGAGAATCGATATGTCATTAAAGGTTGACAGCATTGTCAAAAAGTACGGCGAATACACTGCCGTAGATAACCTGAGCTTTGAGATGACCAAGCCCGGCGTGTTCGCTCTGCTTGGCACAAACGGCGCAGGCAAGACCACCACCATCCGCATCATACTCGGTATGCTCAGCAGCGACAGCGGCTCTGTTACATGGAACGGAAAGAGCTTCCTCGCCGCAAACGAGCCGATAGGCTACCTCGCAGAGGAGCGCGGACTTTATCCGAAGTACAAGATAATGGATCAGCTCATCTACTTCGCTTCTCTCAAGGGAATGAAGAAGCCTGACGCGATCAAGGCGCTGGACTACTGGTTTGACCGCCTTAACGTGAATGAGTATCGCGACAAGCGTGCAGAGCAGCTCTCCAAGGGTAATCAGCAGAAGATACAGCTTATCGCGGCGCTTGCGCCCAATCCCGACCTGCTCATCCTTGACGAGCCGCTGAGCGGTCTTGACCCCGTGAATGCGGAGCTTTTCAAGACTGTTATCCGCGAGGAGATGAAGAAGGACAAGTTCATCATCATGTCCAGCCATCAGATGTCCACCATCGAGGAATTCTGCAGCGACATCGTTATCATGAACAAGGGTCAGACAGTGCTGAAGGGCGACCTTAACGAGATAAAGAAGGGCTACGGCAGAGTTAAGCTGTCTGTAAAGTGCGAGGGCGACATCACATCGCTTGCGGCACAGTGCGGACTGGTTGCGACGGAGGTAACTCCCAACGGCAGCAGCTTTGACGTTGAAACAGAGAAGCAGGCGCACGACCTGCTCAACAGGATAATGGAGCAGGGCATTCCGCTCATCCGCTACGAGCTTCGTGAGCCTACGCTCAACGAGATATTTATTGAAAAGGTAGGTGCTGACAATGAAAACTAAGGGCTGGCAGAAAATATTCGGTTTTACTTTTATACAGTATGTCAAGACAAAATCCTTCATAATCGGCACCATCGTGCTGTGTCTTATCGTGGCGCTGCTTGGCGTGGGCGCAAACCTGCTTCCCAAGCTGATGAGCGACGAAGAGGAGGTATTCGGTGATACCTCAATGACCGCAGTTTCCACTGACGCGGTGTACATCTATGACAATTGCGGCATCTTCGTTGAGGAGGACTACGCGGCGCTGACCGCTTCGGGCGTCAAGGTCGCTCAGACCGAGCTTACCGCCGACGAGATGCTTGACGCGCTCGTTAACGCAAAGAACGAGGCTATGCTGTCTATCACAGATATCAAGGTGGATGACGGCATGGGCGGCGAGATGATCGCCGGCTACAACGTAAAGTGCTACTACTCTCCCGATGCTGAGGATGACGCGGTGGACTATATCACCATGATGACATCCCAGATGGTGGACTACCGCAATATGCTCAACTGCGGCGTTTCCCCCGAGAATTACGCTGCAACACAGAGAAGCGTAAGCACATCCAAGATCGCTGCAGGCAGCGACGAGTGGAACATCTTCGAGAGCGCGCTCAACTATTTCGTTCCGATACTTGCTTCTCTGGTGCTGTTCATACTGATATTCGCTTATGGTCAGACCGTGGCTCAGTCCATCGCTACCGAAAAGACCTCGCGCGTGATGGAGCTTCTGCTGACATCCGTAAGACCGCTTGCTGTCGTTATCGGCAAGGTGCTGGCTATGGGTCTTGTATCATTGCTGCAGTTCGTTCTTATCGTGCTGGTAGGTGTGGCTTCTGTCGCTGTTTCCGCGCCGTTCGGTATCGTTGGCGAGATACAGGAGATGATGAAGTCTGCTGAAACTCTCACAGGGGAGGGCGCACAGATCGTTGAGGCAGTCGAGAACACTCTCGGCAACATCAACCCCCTGTCCATCATACTTGTTATCGTGATATTCATCCTCGGCTTTGTGTTCTTCGCGCTCATTGCTGCACTTGTTGGTGCGAGCGTAAGCCGTATGGAGGATCTTGCAGCGGCAATGCAGCCCTACTCCATCCTTGGCGTAGTTGGTATGTACCTTGCATACTTCCCCGTTATCGGCAACCTTGATTCCATGGAAACAGGCGCGGCATCCGTAAATCCCGTGCAGATATTCTCCTACTACTTCCCGCTGTCCTCGCCGTTTGCGCTGCCCTCCGCGCTGCTGCTTGGCACGATAAGCGTGGGTCAGGTGCTTATCGCAACGCTGATACTTGCGGTGTTCGTGGTGCTGGTTGCGGTGCTGGTTGCGAAGATCTACGAGATGATCATCCTGCACAACGGCAATCGTATCAAGTTTGCGGATATGATCAAAATGGCTACAAGAAAGTGAGTATTGTACAATGAATAGAAAGTGTCCTGTCTGCGCAAGTGCCGAGGTAATATCGGGTCAGATACGGATCAAGGGTCAACACATTGGCGCTGACTTCATTCCCGACAAGCAGGACAGCAAATGGCTGCTTCATGCTATCCCGATAAAAGCCTATGCCTGCAGTAAGTGCGGTGAGGTGTTCGGATTTAAGCTTTCAAACTATCCTGACGAGCCGACAGACTAACGATTTGTTTTTCATAAAGCTGCCGAAATATATCGGCAGCTTTTTTGTGCTGAGATGCCGTCTGAGCAGTGAAAATTTGACAACGGAATTATAATGTGGTATAATTAAGCGATTGAAATTACAGCGGCAATAATAGCTCAGGCTGTCTGCGAAAACTACCGCGTGGAGGATAATATGTCTGAAACAATATTTATGAATCAGGAGATGTATAATAAGTTAAGGACGTCCAATCCTGCTATGCTGGTGATACTGGAGGCGGGACAGCCGCCCAGGACAGTGCTGCTTTCCGATTTTATGACGATGGGCAGGCAGGTGCAGAATTCCACAAAGGACATCCAGCTGAGATCCTGCATCGCAAGCAAGAGCCACGGAGAATTTTTCCTGCAGCCTACGGAGGGCGCTTATTATTACGTTGACACAAAGAGCCTGAACGGTACTTATGTAAACGGTGACAAGCTGCCGATACTCACTCCTCGCGGCACTATCCCGATAAGGCTGACAGACGGCGATATCCTGAGGATAGACCGCAGCAATCTGGATGTTCCGCATCCCGAGGCGGCGATCATCCTCTTTTCTACCAGCATATCCCCATACGCACAGTGGAATATGCTTAATATCGCGCAGCAGACCGCGGTCACGATAGGCAGAAGCACCTCAAATATGCTGGTGCTGAGCGATCTTATGGTATCCTCAGAACACGCAAGGCTCGTGCGCAACGGCGATGACTGGTTCCTGTTCGATCTCGACAGCACAAACGGAATAGTGCTTAACGGTCATCCGCTGACGCAGCCCACAAAGCTCAACAAATTCGATATCATCAGGATATGCGACACTATCCTTATATTTGATGAGAATGTGATATATTTCAATTCCGTGCCGCAGACCAGCTGTTCCATGGTGGTGGATATTCAGACCAGAGCGGTGAACTTCGGCAAGAAGATACTGCTGAAGGATATCCACGCGGAGTTCAAGGGCGGCGATTTCGTGCTTATCCTTGGCGGCTCGGGCGCGGGAAAGACCACGCTCATCAAGTCTATCCTCGGTGAGGACAGGGCGGACGGCAAGATAGTGCTGGACGGCGTTGATCTGTACAAAAACTTCAAGAGCGTTAAATCGCGCATAGGAAAGGTGCCGCAGATGCTCACGCTCCGCAAGAACGATACGCTTCGCCACACGTTGCTCGATACGGCGGAGATGAAGCTTGGCGGCAAGTACAGCAACGCTGAGATAGTCGCGCGCGTTGAAAGCGTGATGGAGCACGTCGGTATCTCGGAGCATCAGAATAAGCTTATCGGACAGCTGAGCGGCGGACAGCAGAAGAAGGCTGCCGTTGCAAATCAGCTTGTCGGCTTCCAGAAGGTGTTCATCTGTGACGAGCCTGACTCGGGTCTTGACGCGGCTTCCAGAATGCAGCAGATGGAGATACTGAAGGATATCGCGGAGGAGAACAAGATCGTTATGGTCATCTCGCATCAGCCTGACGACGCGGTGTCTGTGGATGCAAACGGTGTGCGCAGACCGCTGTTTACAAAGGTGCTGGTGCTGGCGAGAAGCAGCAAGGACGCGGCAGGTCATGTTGCTTTCTTCGGCAGGATAGAGGATGTCTACGGCTATTTCGGCGTGCAGCGACTGCAGGATATAATGCTTGAGATAAACCCTGCATCCGAGGGCGGCAAGGGTCTCGCGGATATGTACATCAACAAGTACAACGCACTTTCGGGGAGGTAATTATGGAGGGTGCATCATTTGGCAGACAGACGGGTATCTACTTCAAAAAGGTAGCGAGAATAGCTATGACCGAAAAGGTGTGGAAGTATCTGGTCTTTTCGGTCATCATATCATTCCTTGTTGCGGCGGTGGTCGGGGACAATATGTTCGAGACCAAGGAGGATACCAAGTCGGGATTTTTCGCGCTCGCTTCGGCGTGCATCTGGATAGGCATATTCAACTCCATTCAGAGCATCTGCAAGGAGCATGACACCATCCGCGAGGAATACCGCGCAGGCGCAAGGCTCAGCTCCTACGTCACGGCGAATGTGCTGTGGCAGATGGTCATCAGCTTTATCCAGAGCGTTATCATACTCTGCGTGTGCCTGATATTCATTGATTTCAATGACGACGCGATAATGCTCAGCTCGCATATCGAATATTTCATCACCATATTCCTGCTGGTTGCAGGCGCTGATATCATGGGCATCATGATATCCTCCATTGCAGGCACTGCTACCACGGCTATGACGATAATGCCTTTCGTGCTGATACTGCAGCTTATCATGAGTGGCGTGCTTTTTCAGCTCGACGGATGGGCGGAGATCATTGCGTACATAACCTTCAGCAAGTGGGGAATGTCGGCATTCGGCAGCATCGCTGACCTCAACGACGACCGTCTGGAGCTGAGGGCGAACATAGAGCTTAGGGACGAGGGACTGCCTTTTGAGATACCGTACAAGGATCAGGACTGCTATGACCACGAGGTCGGCAACCTGCTTCTCTGCTGGGGCTGCTGCGTTGCGGTGGCGCTCGCGTGCTACGGCATCAGCATACTGTGCCTCAAGATAAAGAACCGCGGCTCGTAACAAAAGTGCTGAATAAACAACAGACCTCCTGTGGATGCGTTCCATAGGAGGTCGTTTTGTTATGTGCTGTCATGCTCAGCGCTCTCTGTTAGCGATGGAGTTAGCCACGAGCTTTTCCATGAACTCCGTGTCGCGTAGCGGTCTGCCGTTTACTACGCCCTGTACGAGGTCGGCGCTGAAGTTGCATATCTGATCGTATACCGCGGGGGAATCTACATCCCTTATGCACACGGTGATGTCCTTTTCGTGCGCGAGTCTGATGACAGAGCGCATGAACGCGTTGGAAACAGCGTCGTCGCTGAAGCGGCTGCTGCGTATCTTGACAGTCCTGATGGCAGGATTTTCGAGCGGCGCGGTGGTGAAGTAGCCGCTGCCCACGTCGTCAGCGATGATATTTACGCCGATCTTGGACATCTGCTGCAGGAACATATTTCCTGCATACAGCGTTTTGGCGTTGTCGGAGACCGAGATGCTGACCGCACTGGGCGGCAGCGAGTATTCGAGCAGGGCGGTGCGCAGTGCCTCTATACTTGCCTCGGTGCTGAGTATATTTTCGGGTATCGCAAGGCTGACGCGGAACTGTTCGATGCCCGATTCGCGCACGGTCGCACAGAATTCGCATATCCTGTTGACAGAGTAGCAGTAGATCTGTTTTGACAGTCCCAGCTGGTCGATTATCGGCATGAACTGCTCGCGCGGAACGGTTATCTCGTCGTTCTCCCAGTAGAGGGTGGCTTCGCAGCAGTGCAGCGTGCCTGAGCGTATATCAATGACAGGCTCATACAGGAAATAGAAGCCTTTGAAGTTGTTTTCGGCGGCGTCTGTGATAAGCTTTTTGACTCTCTGGTTGGAGCTGAGCTTTTCCTCAAGACCCTCGGAGTAGCACGCAGCGTCGTCCAGCTTGCGCTCCTTTGCAAGGCGAAGCGTCTGCGTCGCGGCGCTTACGCAGTGGTCGATATCCGCGGCATCGGCAGGGTAGATGGTAACGCCAGCGTACACCTGCAGGCGCTGCTCGTTTCGGTCGAGATACCACGGCGAGCGGAATTTTGTCAGTATCATCTGTGCAAACTGGCGAGCCTCCTCGCGGTCGGCGCCGTTTAGCGTCATCAGCAGGATATCGCTGCTGAACAGGTATACCTTTTTGTTTACCGAGCAGGGCACGGCGGAGATGTATTCCGCGAAGCTCTTCAGTACATCGTCGGCGTATTCACAGCCGTAAAGCTCGGACATTGATTTCAGGTTGGCTATCTCGAACGCGATGACAGCGCCCTTGCAGCCTGTATGTATCTCCTCGGCGAAGTCGCGCTCGAACATACTGCGGTTGGGGATGCCTGTTGCGGCGTCGTAATATGCGATGCGTTCAAGGCGCGCGCGGGATGTGGACAGCTCATCCTCCATGAATATCTTGTTGATTATGGTGGAGAGTATCTGGGTGATGTTTTTCAGCAGCTTGCGCTCGCGGTTTGACCAGTCGGTGCGGCCTGCTTCGGCGGTGTATATGATGATTCCGCTGTTTCTTCCGCTATCGTAGGTGCGAACAAGTGCGCAGCTCAGCTCCTTGCTGCCGTCCTTGTGCAGCGTTGAGCGGCTCGTGCAGACTATACCGCTGTAGTCAAGCTCCTCGGCTACCGCCTGTATATACGGCGCGGCACACACCACGGGCACCAGCATTCCCGAGGAATCCCAGCGGTACATCCTTACAGGATCGTCTGTTTCGCTGCAGAACATCACATCCTCCAGACCGAAGTAGTCCGAAAGCAGCGGCATTATGCCCGATATTGCGGTCTTGGTGTCGGGGCTGTTGAGTATAAGGGAATACACGTTGTTGACGAGTATCTGATCCTCGAACGTCTGTCCCAGCATTTTGTTTGCATTCTGCGAGTTCTCCATCTCCTTGACGAGAACGACGTAGGAGTTTGCGATACCTGCGACGGTCTTTGCCATGGTGGAGAGCAGCTGAGCGTTTGCGTTTATTGCCTCCTGCGAGTTGCTTGCAAGCACCCACGAGGCGATGCTGCGGCGGTTTACGCGGATGTCGCACTTGCGCTGGAAGTCGAATTTTCCGAGATTGAAGTGCTTGTCGTAATCGCCCGACGCAAGTATGGTCTTTCCGCTGCTGTCGATGATGGCGGAGTACAGACCGCTTATCTGGGTGAATGGATTCTGAACGCTCACGAGATACTCCTCGCCGAGGATATCACGCAGCGAGAAGGTCTGCTCGCCCTCGGTCAGGGCGGCGGCGTGCTTGCTTCTGAAACGGCGCAGCACGGCGTCCTCTGTATCACAGTCGAGGTACGCGGAAACATTGAACATCATGCCGTTGATATACTTTATCGCGCCGCTGTCGTCGGCTTCGGCGGTGCCTGCTATGTAGTACCACACATACTCGCCCGATGTGACGAGGCGCGCGTGTACCTTTATCTCGCGCAGGGAGCCGTTTACGATATCGTTGATGACCTCACAGAAGGGCTGATAGTCATCGGGATGCACGACTTCTCCGAAATTGAACGTGACGCCGTCGCTGAATGGGTTGCTGCCTGATAGTATATCAGCAGGGAAACCCAGCCTGAACATCATTCTGAACGCTATATTGCCGCTGCCTGAAACGGCCTTTTCCAGTCGGGTCAAACCTATCACCTCGTATTCTGTGTATGAACGCTTTATCCTGAAAGGCGCAGTAACGCCAATTTAATCTTGTATATATTTTACCATAAAATTTTCAACATTTCAAGAGGCTTTTTGTGATTTTTATAAACTTTTTGTAGTTTTTTGTCGGTGGAGAAAAACGCAAAGCGCAAAAGACCACTTCCGCGATAATGACGGAAGTGGTCTGAGTATTTTTGGTCGTTGCGCTGTTATCCCACTGCTATCTTCATGCTCTCGATAAGCTCAGCGATATAGGGGGCAGCCTTTGCGCCGTGCTTTGTCACGAGGTCAACGACGGAGCTTTCCACGATAACGCCGTCAGCTATCTCGGCAACGCGCTTTGCTTCCTTGGCGGTGTGGATGCCAAACCAAACAGCGGTGGGCAGGTCAGTGTACTTCTTGACTACGTCAGCGACAGCCTTAAGCTCAGCCTTGCTCTGCTCGGTCAGACCCTCGTCGCTCATTGCGGAGGCGATGTAGATGTAGCCTTCCGCGCTCTCAGCGATAGCCTTGATGCGCGCTTCCTCTGCAGGTGCAACGAGCGGAATGATGGTGACGCCGTGTTTCCTTGCAAATTCGGCAGCCTCGGGGCGCTCCTCAAACGGCATATCGGGTACGAAGATGCCGTCAACGCCTACTCTTGCGCAGTCAGCGAAGAATCTGTCATAGCCGTACTTGAACACGGGGTTGAGGTAGGTTATAAGGCAGATGGGAACATCTGTCTTTTCGCGCACTTTCTCAACAAGCTCGAATATCCTGTCGGTGGTCATGCCGCTTCCGAGCGAGCGGATGTTTGCCTGCTGGATGACAGGCGCCTCTGCGATGGGGTCGGAGAAGGGGATGCCTATCTCCAGTATATCAGCGCCGCCCTCTACAAGAGCGAGGATGTTGGTGATGCTCTGCTCGAATGTGGGGTCGCCTGCTGTCATAAAACCGATGACAGCCTTTTTGTTATTGAATGCTTCTGTTAACTTATTCATGTAGATCCACTCCTCTGTATCTTGCGATAGCCGCAACGTCCTTGTCGCCTCTGCCCGACAGACAGCAGATAACTATATCGTCCTTGCTGAGCGTGGGGGCGAGCTTTATGAGATGCGCAACGGCGTGTGCGCTCTCGATGGCGCAGATGATGCCCTCGGTGCGTGCGATGTACTCGAACGCGTCAACTGCCTCGTCGTCTGTGACGGGGACATACTCGGCTCTTTTGGATGTGCCGAGGTAAGCGTGCTCGGGGCCTACGCCGGGGTAGTCAAGACCTGCGGAGATGGAGTATACGGGCGCGATCTGACCCTGTTCGTTCTGGCAGAACAGCGACTTCATGCCGTGGAATACGCCTGTGGAGCCTGTTGCGAAGGTAGCGGCTGTTTCGTCGGTGTCAACGCCTCTGCCTGCCGCTTCGCAGCCGATAAGTCTTACGCTCTCGTCGTTGATGAAATTATAGAACATACCGATGGAGTTGGAGCCGCCGCCTACACAAGCGAGTACGGCAGCAGGGAGCTTGCCCTCCTTTTCGAGTATCTGCTCTCTTGCCTCGCGGCTGATAACGCTCTGGAAATCGCGCACGATCATGGGGAACGGGTGAGGGCCTACCGCGGAGCCGAGTACATACAGCGTATCATGTGTGCGCTTGCACCAGTCGGTCATTGCTTCGTTTACGGCGTCCTTGAGGGTCTTTGTGCCGCTCTTTACAGCGTTTACCTTTGCGCCGAGCAGCTCCATGCGGTATACGTTGAGCGCCTGACGGATGGTATCCTCCTCGCCCATGAACACCTCGCACTCAAGACCGAGCAGCGCTGCAGCGGTAGCAGCGGCAACACCGTGCTGACCTGCGCCTGTTTCCGCGATGATACGGGTCTTGCCCATCTTTTTTGCGAGAAGAGCCTGACCAAGCACGTTGTTGATCTTGTGCGAGCCTGTATGGTTGAGATCCTCGCGCTTTAAGTAGATCTTAGCGCCGCCGAGATCCTTTGTCATCTTCTCGGCATAGTACAGCAGAGAGGGTCTGCCTGCATACTCGCGCGAGAGCTTATCAAGCTCCTCGTTGAAGTCCTTGTCGTTTTTGTAGAATTCATAAGCTTCTTCAAGCTTGTGAATTTCGGTCATCAGCGTTTCGGGAACATACTGTCCGCCGAAATCGCCATAGCGTCCTTTTGACATTGTGTGTATTCCTTTCTTTTGTAAAGCCTTTGCAGGCTGGATTTAACATTTTTCGTGGGCTTTCCTTACGAAGTCAACGAACTCATCCTCGGGGATGGGCTTTGAGTAGTAATAACCCTGGATATAGTCACAGCTGAGCGCGGTGAACTGCTCCACCATCTTCTCCGTTTCGATGCCCTCTACGACGATCTCCATGTTCATGTCCTTGAGCATCTTTACGGTGTTCTGCAGCACTATCCACATCTTGGGGTTGTGCTGCTCGTCAACGAAGGATTTGTCCAGCTTTACTATCTTGAGCGGCAGCTGGATGACGCGGCGCATATTGGAGTAGCCCGTGCCGTAATCGTCCAGCGAGAAGTTGATGCCCGCGTCGGACAGCTTGTCGAGATTGTTCTTCATCTCGTTGTGAGCGCGCGCCGCGGCGGTCTCGGTTATCTCAAGGTTTATCTTGTCGGAGGAGATGTTGTATTTCTCCAGCATAGCAAGCACCTTGTCGGCAAGGTCGCTGTGCATACACTGTGCGACGGATAGGTTTATCTCGATGTAGTCTATCCCAAGCTCCTTGAAGCGGTCGCTTGCGATGAAGCGGCATACCTCCTCCAGAACGAAATCGCCTATCTTGTGTATCGCGCCGTTCTTTTCGGCGGCGGCTATGAACATATCGGGAGGTACGAAGCCATACTTGTCGTCGATAAGACGAAGCAGTGCCTCGGCGGTGGAGAATCTGTTCTTTTCGACGTTGAATATCGGCTGATAATATACCTTGAAGCTGTTGTTGCGCAGTGCGTTGTCGATGATGCTGTCGATATTGTTCATCATCTCGAAGCGGTTGTTCTTGAAAAGCTCGGACGCAAACAGCACGCGCTCGCTGCTCTCGTACTCCTTTTCGTGGAAGCCTGAGCCGAATGCCGTGAGCGACTTGAAATCCTTGATATCCTCGGGGCATTCAACTACGCAGAAATGCAGCGACAGCACCACGGGAAGATCGGCGCTGTAATTCTCGGAGCTGAGCTTTACGCGAAGATATTCGGCTATCTCGCCTGCTCTTTTTCTGTTCTTGCCCCAAAGTATGATGCGGAAGCGTCCTCTGTCGAGGTAGAACAGCTCTCCGCCGCAGCGGTATATCCTGTCGGCGTCGACAAGCTCATGGGTTATCCTGCCGAGCAGCTCGGCGGATGTGTCGTAGCTTATCATGTTCTGCAGGCGCGTGAAGTTTGCGACGTGAAGCATGATGATGCTGATGTGCTTGTCAGTCTTGAACGAGCGCTTGGTGTATTCCGCATAGGAGCCGTAATTTCCGAGACCCGTCTGTGGGTCGATTATCTCCTCGGGACGCTGTGCGGTCGCGCTGATGAACAGCAGCGAAAGCGAGTTTGCGAACATCTCTACCACATTGTTTGCGTTGACGAACTGTATTGCTATGGCAACTACTACCAAGGGAACTATACTGCCTATAGCCAGTATCTTTAGCCTTGAGATAAGCCCTCTGTAAAGCATCAGCAGTATAAGTCCGAATATCATGTAATATGCAGCAATGCAATAAAGTATCATGAACAGCGGGCCGTGTATGTATTCTCCGTTATCAAAATAAAACAGGCAGTTCGTGAACAGGTTTGCGGTAAGAAGCCCTATCAGCAGCAGAAGCGGTGCAACTATAAGAGCCTGCTGCAATATGTTTTTTCTGAGCTTATGCCATGTATCGGCAAGGCTGATAACATACATAAGGTATGCGGGGGTAGTCAGATTGTGAAACAGCAGATATCCTGAGTGAGAAGCATATCTTGCAGGCATACTTCCTGCACAGGCATTGTCCATCAACAGCGCCCAAATATCGAACCCCGTGGCGGCAAGCATGGTGAACAGAATGAACAGGAAAACATGATTTGAATTTCCCTTGGTCATTTTTCGGATAACAGTAGATATAAGCAATACGATAAGAAGTATCAATGCCGCATAATCAAATGTTACGATCTTCATATCACTCTATCCCTCCGTTTCTGCAATATAAAGCAATACTACGACGGCTGTATTTCGCGATCGGGGCAGCCGGCATTATGCGTTGTCGTCTTATAGTCATATATGTATATAGTATATCACTAAAGGTGATAATTGTCAATAAAAACAGTCCTGTTTTTTTGCTGTGTTGCGTTGTTGTATAAAAAAATTTCTTTAATTGTTTGTACAGCACTTGACATATTGGTAAAATTGGCTTATAATATATTTTGTCGGAATTTCATTCCGACATGACGGCGTAGCCGTCGGTTGCGGAGCAACAAACATATATTTCAAGGTTCGCTCAGCCGTCCAAATCTTTGATTTGGGAAACGGCGTGCGGTTCTTAAAATATATGTTATGGGAACTTGTTTCCATAAGCTGACGTAGTCAGCGGTTGCGAAGCAACGAAACATATATTTCAAGGTTCGCTCAGCCGTCCAAATCTTTGATTTGGGAAACG
>SVMQ01000191.1 GCA_015067375.1 Oscillospiraceae bacterium
ACCGCGCGGCAGGTGCAAAGCCTTGCTGTTATGCGCTTTTGCCGCGTCGGCGCAATGGCGGTGCAGTGTAGACGCTGCAGGCGGTAAACGTGTTTATTTTGCATAAATTGGACGAAAAAAATTGTGCAATTGCATTAACTTCCTATTGACAAATCATGTCGGATGTAGTATAATAAATGAAGTGAAAATGAAACCTTTAAGGCGACACCGAGAGGTCGGCAAGGTGGAGATGTTTTCGTGCGCTTCGTTATAGTTATAGCTATAGCTGCATCATAACAGCGCCAAAAATGTGAGATTTCCGCCTGTCACCATCTGTGACAGGCTTTTTTTATAGAAAGGGAGTGAGGCGCATGTGCTGCACCAAAGGCTTGACCGTTAAGGCTGAAATACTTGATGAAAGCGCGATAGCAAGGGCTGTTACCCGTATTTCGTTTGAGATACTCGAACGCAACAAAGGTACTGAGGGTCTTTGTCTTATCGGGCTTTTTTCGCGCGGCGCGGTACTTGCACAGCGCATCGCCGCTAAGATAGCGGAGGTGGAGGGCAGCGATGTTCCCGTGGGTCTGCTGGATATCACGCCGTTCCGCGACGACAAGCCAAGGACTTCCGCTGAGGACAGCAGCCGCATCGACTTCGATATCGCTGACAAGAGCGTCGTGATAGTGGATGATGTTATCTTTACGGGCAGAACGGCGCGCGCCGCGATAGACGGACTTATGTCGAGGGGCAGACCCAAGCTGATACAGCTTGCGGTGCTTATCGACAGGGGACACAGAGAGCTTCCGATACGCGCGGACTATATCGGAAAGAACCTGCCGACCTCGCGCGAGGAAACGGTGCAGGTCATGGTAAGGGAACAGGACGGCTGTGACAAGGTCGTTATCTACGGCAAATCCGATCAAGGTGTTTGAAATTAGTTTAGGATACATGACAGCGAGTGGAGGATGAGATGGTTTTATTTCTGAAAAACGGCTACGTTGTTGACAGCGCGAATCACTTTGAGGGCAAGGCTGACCTCGTTATCGAGGACGGCGAGATCAAAAAGATCGGCAAGCGCCTCAGCTGCACAAAGGCGGATCGCGTTATCGACTGCAAGGGGCTGACGGTCATCCCCGGAATATGCGATATGCACGTTCATTTCCGTGACCCCGGTCAGACCCACAAGGAGGACATCATTACAGGCGGCGAGGCAGCGGTGGCAGGCGGCGTTACGGCGGTGGCTTGTATGCCGAACACCGTTCCCACGGTGGACAACGCCGAAACGGTGAAGTACATCCTTGAAAAGGCGAAGCAGTCCAAGACAAAGGTGTACCCCGTCGGCAGCATAACAAAGGGCTTGCAGGGCGAGGAGCTGTGCGACTTTCAGGAGCTTCGCAATGCAGGATGCGTTGCGGTGTCTGACGACGGCAGACCCGTCAAGAACGCAAAGACCATGGCTCGCGCTATGGTAAAGGCGCACTATGCAGGACTTAAGGTGATCTCGCACTGCGAGGATCTTGACATAATCGACGGCGGCATCATGAACAGCGGAAAGGTGTCCAAGGAGCTTGGCGTTCCGGGTATGCACCGACTGAGCGAGGACATCGTCACGGCGCGTGAGATAACTCTCGCGACAGACCTCGAGATGCCTATCCACATCGCGCACGTTTCAACTATCACGAGTATGCAGAACATCCGCATCGCCTCGCGCTACGGCACGATGGTAACGTGTGAGACCTGTCCGCACTACTTCATGCTGACGGATGAGAAGCTCCGCACACGCGACGCGGACTACAGGATGAATCCGCCGCTGAGAACAAAGGACGATGTTCAGGCGATAACCGAGGGCATCTGTGACGGCACGATAGACTGTATCGTAACAGACCACGCTCCGCACTCCGCAGAGGAGAAAGCGGATTTCCTCAAGGCGCCCAACGGCGTAGTCGGACTGGAGACCTCGCTTGCGGCAACGCTGACAGCGCTGTACCACACAGGCAAGGTATCGCTTTCCAAGATAGTTTCGCTCATGTGTGTGAATCCCCGAAAGATACTGTCCATCCCAGGTGGCTCGCTTGCCGAGGGCGACGTTGCGGATATCTGCATATTCGACCCCGACGAGGAGTGGAAGGTAGTTCCCGAGCTGCTGCACTCCAAGTCCAAGAACTCCTGCTTCAAGGGCAAGGTGCTGAGAGGACGAGTTAAGTATACCATCGTAGACGGAGAGGTAGTATACGAGGACGACGGCAATCACAAGTGAACAGGCTGTCGATAAAGCACGATCTACGTCGTCAACCGACCAACGACAGGCACAAAGCCTAGTCGTAGGACGGTTTCCTAGTATCTCGTACTTTCTCGACACCCTTTATGAAATAATTAATATAAATCAGTTTAAGAAAGGAAGTACCCACCATGTCATTTGACAGACTTATTGAAAGGATCGAGCAGACCCAGAACCCCACAGTAGCGGGCCTTGACCCCAAGCTTGACTACGTTCCCGAGTACATCAGAAAGAAGGCTTTCGAGAAGTACGGCGAGACCCTCAAGGGCGCTGCAAAGGCTCTGCTGGAATACAACAAGGGACTTATCGACGCGCTTTGCGACATCGTTCCCGCTGTTAAGCCTCAGGCTGCATATTACGAGATGTACGGCCCTGCAGGTATGAAGGCGCTGCAGAAAACACAGGAGTACGCGCGCGAAAAGGGTATGTTCGTTATCACAGACGGCAAGCGCAACGACATCGGCACAACGATGGAAGCTTACGCTACAGCACACCTCGGCAAGGTAAAGGTAGGCAGCAAGGAGTATGAGCCTTTCATCGGCGACGCGCTGACAGTAAACGGCTATCTCGGCAGCGACGGCATCAAGCCTCTGCTGGACATCTGCCGCGAGAATGACAAGGGCATCTTCGTGCTTGCAAAGACCTCCAACCCCTCCTCGGGCGAGCTTCAGGACAGAACGATCGAGAATATGCCTGTTTACGAGGTAATGGGCAAGATGTGCGAGGGCTGGGGCAGAGAGCTTCCTGGCAAGTACGGCTACAGCGGCGTCGGCGCGGTAGTAGGCGCGACCTACCCCGAGCAGATAGTATATCTGAGAGAGGCGCTTCCCACAACATTCTTCCTCATCCCAGGCTACGGCGCACAGGGCGCAGGCGCTAAGGATATCGCAGGCGCATTCGACAAGAACGGTCTGGGCGGCATCGTAAACAGCTCCAGAGGCATCATGTGCGCATATCAGAAGGAGAAGTGCGACGAGCATGAGTACGCACAGGCAGCGCGCAGAGAGGCTATCCGCATGAGAGATGACATCATGAGCGTTGTTGGCAAGATAAAGCTTGACAAGTAATCAGACCGTCGAAAAAGTCCCGTTGGGACTTTCTCGCCGAAACATCCGTACTGCGCGCACTGCGTTGCCGCTTCGCGTCAACTTGCACACTGGTACGGATAGAAGTTATTTTTCCGACGCGCATGTCGTCGGAAAAATGGATTAAAAATGCCCGCTGCGCGGGCATGAAATAGGTTTTTCGACAAGCTGAAATAATTTTGCATTCCTTAAATCTATATAAATCGGAGGATCAACAATGATATTCGAGAACAAAAAGAAAGCAAGCCTTGTACTTGCAGACGGCACGGTGTTCGAGGGACGCTCCGTCGGCGCACAGGGTAAGGTCATCGGCGAGGTGGTGTTCACCACTTCCATGGTAGGCTATCAGGAGACGCTGTCCGACCCCACATACTGCGGACAGATAATCACACAGACATTCCCCCTTATCGGTAACTACGGCGTGAACAGCGAGGACGATGTTTCGGCATACCACGCTGCAGGCTACATCATCCGCGAGTACTGTGAGCAGCCTTCCAACTTCCGCTGCGAGGGCAATTTAGAGGATTACCTCACAAAGAACAATGTTGTCGGACTCTGCGATATCGACACACGCGCTCTCACAAGAGTTATCCGCGAAAAGGGCGTTATGAACGGCGCTATCGTAACAGGCGACTACGACAAGGACGCGCTCGTAAAGGAGCTTAACAGCTTCGACTTCGGCAGAGCAGTCCCCATGGTAAGCACAAAGGAGAAGCAGACCTTCGCTGCTGACAACGCAAAGTGCAATGTAGTTATGCTCGACCTCGGCATGAGGACAGAGTTTAAGGACGAGCTTGTAAAGCGCGGCTGCAGCGTGACTGTAATGCCCTACAACGCTACCGTTGACGAGATACTCGCTGAGAAGCCCGACGGAGTTATGCTCACAAACGGCCCCTCCGACCCTGCCGCAAACACAGAGGTCATCGCAACAGTAAAGGCGCTGTGCGACAAGAAGCTGCCGATGTTCGGCGTATGCCTCGGTCATCAGGTGCTTGCACTTGCAAACGGCATGAACACTTTCAAGCTGAAATACGGTCACCGCGGCGCAAGCCAGCCCGTAAAGAATCTCGAAAACGGCAAGACCTATATCACCGCGCAGAACACAGGCTACGCTGTCGATAAGGACAGCATCCCTGCAGGCGCTGCCGAGATGACGCACGTCAACGGCAACGACGGTATCTGCGAGGGTCTTAAGTACC
>SVMQ01000192.1 GCA_015067375.1 Oscillospiraceae bacterium
ATCTTTACGTCCGCGTCAAGCAGTGCCATGCGCACCTCGCGCATCGCCTCCTTGATGTCCTTTTCGTTAAGCTTACCACGTCCGCGCAGCTTGCCGAATACGTTGTTGAGCTTTTCCGAAATGCCCTCAAAAGCCATGGTATCACCTCTATCCTCAAAGTCCTCTCTTTACTTCTGAGAGGATGTCGTTTATCTCATCAAAACGCTTGTCGCTGCTGTAGTCCGCGCCCACCTCACCGAGCAGCCCTGCCGCCATGTCAAGCTTTGCGGACAGTGTGCGTAGCCTTTTTGCGAAGCCGAGCTTTTCTTCAAGCTCCAGCAATCTGCGCTCGCCGTTTTTTATGGAGTAATGTACGCTCTGCCTTGAAACGCCGCCTATCTCCTCCGCCGTTTCCGCGAGAGAAAGGTCTGCGTTGTACTTCATATCCAGAGCCTCGCGCTGACCGTTTGACAGCAGCTCGCCGTAGATATCGAGCAATATCACAAAATCAAAGCTGTGCTCCATAATACCGCCTTTTCTGTAGGTGTTAAGTAAAAATACATTACAGCAACATTGCTATTATATCAAAGAAATGCCTGTTTGTCAAGTGGTTAAGCGGATTTTTGCATATTTTCTCAAAAAAATATCTTTGATTTGTATGTGATTGGATATCTTGTCACATCAGGCGATCAATTATAATTACAACAGGTAATATATTTGTATATTATAACAAAATAGCGCTTCCGAATCTCTCCGAAAGCGCTGCCGTCTATCCTATACTATCGTCGTAAAGCTCAAGCATCTGCGACATGATATTCTCGTCGAGCTGATATATCTTATGCTTGTCAAAATGCTGCTCATAAAATGCCGCGCGCATCTCCTCTGTGATCTTTTTCTTGCCAACGCTGTCGATATACTCCTGCATTGCTTTATCAAATTCCCTTTTCAGCGCAATTGCCGCTTCGGAATTTATGACCATATCATGACCTCTGTCCTCATAGCGGATAAAGGTGAAACGCGGATCGCCCGAATACTTTTCATAGTAACGGTCATAGCTTCCCTCGACAGGTATAGTGTCATCATCCGTGCTGTGAAGTACCATTATATTTGCGTCTGTTGCGCCGATACCATCCTGCACGCTCATGGTCGCATAATCGCCAAAGGTATCAGCCTCGTACTTTTCAAGAAAAGGTAGCATTATATCTGCCACGTCGCCTGCTATCGCCCTGCCCTGAAATTCGATCATATCCAGCGACTCATTGAAGCCTGCAACTATCACCGCCGCCTTTACATCGGGATGCAGCTTCAACACTGAGCCTACCGAATATCCGCCCCAGCTGTGTCCCCAAAGGACAATGGGCATATCCTTGAATTCTTCATGCGACTTTACAAATCTGAGCGCATAGTCAAGGTCGATAGCGCCCTGCGGCAAGCCATTCACCGCCTCGCCCTCGCTTTCGTCGTTGCCCGTTATGTCATAAGCAAAAACTGCATAGCCGTTGGTCGCAAAATAGTTCGCCACATCCATATAGTTGCGCTGTCCACCGCAGCCAAAGCCATGTGCAAGCACGACCAGACCCTTGACCTCGCCATCGCCTTTATAATACTTATATCCCGTCAGCACCTGCCCATTGTTTGAGGCAAAGGTGTACCTGTCCCTCAGAAGTCCGTCGAAATCCTCAGGCTTCCACTCCGTTGGCTCATAGCTCTCATATCTGATACCAAAGAACTGGTCATACACCGCCTTGGCGATCACCCTCGGCACTACCAACGCTGCCACTATGATAAGTAAGACCAATGACGACAGCACTATCAGCGCTATCTTATGTGACTTTTTCATGTTACCTCCACTATACATTTAGTATAATCGCATATAAATACAACAATTATCAAAGCGACAGCAAATACTTATAGTATATCAATTATGCGATTATACTATTTGGCATCGCAGGCATGAGCGAGCATTGGCAACAGCTTCTTCCTGAGTGGCACTGCCAACGCGCACACCGCTACTATCTTCACCGCATCCCCGACAAGGAACGGAACAACGCATCCGAGCAGCGCCGCTGCAAGTCCCGAGCCTGTATACAGCATGAACCACACCGTACCCAGCGCATACAGCGACAGCGTTCCAAGCGCCATTCCTGTGACCATTGCCCATGCCTTGCCGCCGAAAAGCTCCGTAAACAGTCCCGTCAGAAACGCACAGGGAAGATAACCTAGTATAAAACCGCCAGTCGCACCCGCAATATGCGCGAAGCCGCCCATAAATCCCGAGAACACAGGTATTCCCACTAGTCCCAGCAGTATGTATACCGCTACTGCCGCTGTGCCTTTCCCTCTGCCCAACAGCGTTCCGCTAAGCATCACAGCAAATGTCGCCAGCGACAGCGGTATTCCCGATGGAACAGGCACGCACAAAGGAGCGGCGATACATATCACCGCCGCCATTATTGCGGTGAACACCATCGCTCTGACTGAAATGCGCTTTTTCATCAGATCTCGTTGCGGTTTTCGAGCGCCTTGAGCAGCGTTACATCATCCGCAAACTCCAGTGCAGAGCCTGCAGGTAGTCCGTAAGCAAGGCGCGACACCTTGATGCCCATGGGCTTGATGAGCCTGCCGATGTACACAGCGGTAGCCTCACCCTCTACAGTGGGATTGGTCGCCATTATCACCTCTTTAGCCGTACCGAGGCGCGACATAAGCTCCTTTATTTTGAGCTGCTCCGCGGTTATTCCATCCATGGGCGACAGCAGACCATGCAGCACATGATATACTCCGTCATAGCCGCCCGAGCGCTCAAATGCCGACACATCCTTAGGCGACTCAACAACGCAGATAACATCCTTGTCACGTCCGTCATCGCTGCAAAGCTCGCACACCTCGCGGTCGGTGAAATTCTGACAGCAGCTGCAAAGCTGCACTCCACGCCTTGCTTTGATAAGGGAGTGTGCAAACTCGTCCACCTCCTCAGCAGGCAGGTTCAGCATATAATAAGCGAGCCGCTGTGCGGTCTTGATGCCTATTCCCGGGAGCTTAGCAAACTGCTCAGCCGCCAGTGCAAGGGGTGCAGAAATAAATTCAGCCATATCAATTCTCCAAACTCAATTCAAAATCAGTATCGTAAATATTTATGCCGCCATCAGGCAGGTAGTTCTGCCTTGATGAAACGTATATCGGAATAAGCTGCGCGCCATATTCAGGCTCGGACATCCTGTAGCCCGTATAGAGCACGATATCCGCTTCACATTCGGTATCCCCTGATCCGGCAGAAGATATAGTAATACCATCCACTGTCATCTGTGTAATGCTCATTTTTGTGACAGCAGTATCGGAGCACAGGCGCTCAAGCTCTTTTGTACAGTTCTCCGACGCGATCTCATCAATAGGATAGAATGTATTCAGCTCACCGAGCGAGGATGCGCCTGTCCACGTCAGCTCAGGAGCTGACACGAACCTCAGATGATGCATCCCGTTGTTCAACAGACAGTCAGCAAGCACCGCCTCCATTCCCTCGCCGCTTCCGCACAGGAATATCGCCGCCTCGTCCCGCATACATATCACCGCCGCGCCGCTCGTGCCGTTCGACACAAAGACTATCTTTCTTCGCTCGTTTTGCGACATCACACTTATTGCACAGGACACTGCCATTGCTGCCGCCATGACCGACAAGCTTTTCGCGGCATATCTGCCCGAGCCTATCACACTGACCGTAAGCAGGATCGCCGCCGCAAATGCAAGCACCACAGCGCCGTCATGGTCAAGCACCAGCCACGCTCTGTTATCGCTTCCGAAAAGCAATATTATCTCGTATGACAGTCTGACGCACAGCGACACCAGCACCGCCACTGCAGGGATCCCGATCATCGCATACAGCACAGTCAACGACAGCATCAAAGTGAATATAGGTGTAAGCACTACCGTCGCAAACACCCCTGCAAGTGATATTCCCTCAAAAGCCGCAACACTGACAGGTGCAATACACACCGTAGCACAGCAAGATGCAATAAGCGCATTTATCAACGGCGTGAGCCAATGAGGATGCTTGATGTTCTTTCTGAACATATCACAGCATACAGGCGCTACTACCGCAACTCCGTACACACCACACACGGACATCTGAAATCCCGTATCCAGCACTACATAAGGTGCAGTGGCTGTCATTATTATGACGGATACGCACAACGAGTTGATGCTGTTCGCCTTGCGCGAAAACAGCGCACCGCAATTGCACAAAAACAGCATGATGCCCGAGCGCACCACCGTCGGCTCCAGACCGAAAAACAATACCGCCAGAGGTATGCACACCGCTGATATTATCGCACGCGTCCTTAGTCTGCCGCCAAACATCCCCAGTATAACTGACATGATTATGACAAAATGCGAACCCGAAACAGCAGTAAAATGCAGCACTCCGCCTATCTTTGCCGCGTGACTCAGCTCAAGCGAAAAGCCGCTGGTATCACCGAACAAAAGACCTCTGGCAAGCTCGCCATACTTACCGTCTGAATAAGACAACACCCTGTCTG
>SVMQ01000193.1 GCA_015067375.1 Oscillospiraceae bacterium
CAGCTGACAGAGGAAGGGCTTATCGCTCCCGTACAGGGCAAGGGCTACATCGTAAATCCACAGGACAGAGAGATGGTCAAGGAGCAGCATCTGCGCCTGCTTGAACAGCACCTGCAGAATGCGATAGAATCTGCAAAGCTCGCTGGAATGAGCCGCGACGAGCTGGTAAACATGATAAACGTACTTTATGATATTGATTGAGAGGTAACACGATATGAATGAAAATATACTGATCACTATTTTAGCACAGGACAGAAAGCGCATAGTATTGCTGAAAAACGGTAAAGTCGAGGTGACAAGAAATCTCGGCGGCGGCAAGGATGGCAAGTATGCGATCGTTGCAGGTAATGAGATAATTCTGGATACGATAGGCACCTACCCCGAAGAAAAGGACGCAATAGACGCACTTGAAAAGCTTTTCGCGGCAATCGCGGCAGGTGAAAAGACTTACATCATGAACTGACGGAGGGATCGAATATGATCATATTTGCACAGGACAGAAAAAGCATCGTTGATTGCAAGATAGTTAATATAACAAGAAACCTCGGTGGCGGCAAGGAAGCAAAGTACATTTTGACAGCAAGCGCTAGCGGCTTCGGCACGGTAACAGTCGGCTCATACCCCGAGGAAAAGAATGCCATGGATGAACTTGAAAAAATTTATGCGGCGTTTGCAACAGGCGCAGACTCATATCAGGTTGATTAACGGTCAGGTAATTATACAAGGAGAGTATTATGGACAGTATTCTTACAGCAAAGGGACTTACGAAAAAATACAACAAGTTCACGCTCGGCGAGCTTGATTTCGAGATACCCAAGGGCTTTGCTACTGCGCTAATCGGCGCAAACGGCGCGGGCAAGACCACCCTTATCGACGCGCTGTGCGGCGTTATCCGCAAGAATGACGGCGAGGTCACCTACTTCGGACAGTACAAGGATATCGACCTGCCCGAGGTGCGCGAGAAGATAGGCTACTGCGCAAGCAGCGCATTCTTCCCTCAGGGCTGGACCGCAAAGGACATCGCAATGTCGATGGAGCTGGCTTTCAAAAGCTTCAGCCGAGAGAAATTCCGCAGTTTGTGCGAGCAGCTGGATGTGGACAGCGATATCACCAAAAAGCCAAAACAGATGTACAAGCAGTCTGACGGTAACCGCATGAGGACCAGCCTTGCAGCAGTGTTTGCACGCGAAACAGATCTGCTTATCCTTGACGAGCCGGGTTCTTCTCTCGACCCTCTGATGCGTGACAGGCTTTGCGACAGGCTTCGTGAGTACCTTGACGACGGCAACGGCGAAAAGTCCATCATCTTCTCTACGCACAATATCGCAGATATGGAAAACGCCGCTGACTATGCGATATTCATGGACAAAGGCAAGATCATCGAGCAAGGCTTCGTCGAGGATCTCAAGGAAAAGTACATAATCGCACGCGGCGCGGCAGAAGACTACAACAAGGTCAAGGATATGCTTATGTCGCACAGCAAGAACCGCACTGTATTCGACGGTCTTGCGCTGGCTGAAAAGGCAGAGGAGCTTGCAAAGCTCGGTGTTGACAGCGAAGCCCCCACACTGCAGCAGCTTAGTATAGGACTTCTGAAATACGCGGAGGAAACACGATGAAAGAGATGTTCCGTTCGTTTCGTATCTTTACGGGCGCATATACACTGAAAAACACAGCACAGCTGTTGCTGACATTCTTTGCGATCTTTGCCGCAATGTCGCTGCTTTCGGCAGTTCCTGTAAAAGAGGACAGCTTTGCGGCAGGCTTCTTCACAAGCTTTATCCCTGGTTTCAGTATGTTCGTGCCGATGTGCGGAGCGTTCCTGCTCAATGCGCTGTATTCCTACAACCTGCCCCAGATGCAGGGCTTCAAGTATCTGCACTCTATTCCCGACGACAATAAGGCATTCAGACAGGCAATAGCCGCCGCAAATATCGTGGCGCTTGGCATATTGCTCATTACTATTGTAATTAACACTCTGCTGTTTTACGGCTTTGAGATAGGTACTTCGCCGCTGTTCGCAGTGTTTATCTCACTGCTTGCCATAGGCGTTACTAACCTGCTTGGCTGCACCAAAAAGCAGTGGCTGAGATTTGTGGCGATGATGCCGCTTTTGGTCGGTGCGGGCTTCGCGTTCGGTTTTTCCGCGGCACTTCAGGAGAATGGCAAGAGCCTTCCTGACTATGTTCTGTGGATAGCCTGCGGCATTTCGATCGTAGTATACTTCGCAGGACTTATTTATACTCTGAACAAAACCGAAAAGAAATGGAGGCGCGAATAATGATCGGTCTGAAGTACCTTTTTAAGCGCACATTCTGTCACAAAATCGCTGTTCTCATAACACTTCTTGTTGCGGTAGGTATGATGGCGGCAGTCATCATCTTCCACGAGCCGCTTGGAGCAGATGACGACTATCTCATGTGCAAGCTCTGCGCGCACCTCGGCAGCTGCTTTTTCATGATGGTGTCATATATCTTTCTGTCAGCAGAGCTTAACGGCAACCGCGCTGTGAGATCTGTTCCGTTTATCAGAAGCCTGAGGTTGAAGGCTGTTCCGATCTACTGCGCTATCCTAGGCATCGGCTCATCTGCGCTGATAAACCTGATATACTCGGTGTATATCCTCGTTTCAAAGCAGGAGCTGTCAAACATTTCGGATATGATGATCGTTTCGCTGCCTGTGCTTGTCTGCTATACCGTTCTCGGTGTAATTGCAATGAACATCAATTACGGCAGTATCCTGATGATATATCTGTACCTGCCCATATGCAGTTCAGGCTTTTTCCTGTCCGATGCAAACTGGCGCGACGGCTTCGGTCTGTCAGTACCTGTCGCAGTCATCATCTATACTGTTACAGCAGTATTATGCGTTACACTGGCATTTGTGATAGCAAGACTGTTCTACTATAAGGCAGAGTTCAAGGCGATGCCGCAGGCTAACACACCAACCATGTAAAAGGAGATCTCTATGAAAAACTATCAGGATATCGGAATGTTTGTCGGAAGCCTTATCGGCGCTGTTCTGACAGGCATAGCAGTGTATTTCACTAAGAGCGCACTGTGCGCTATGATAGGCCCTGTCTGCCTGATTATAGGCGGCGCGATCGGCAGAGAGATAAAGAAACCCGAAAAAAAGTAAACATATAATGCAATGACGATCAAAGGAGTGACATATCATGAGTGAAAACTTAGAAATGACCCTTGGCTTTATAGTTGTATTCGGTCTGGTGTTTTTCGGAAAACTGGGTCTGAGAGCTTTATTCGATAAATTATCCTCGGACAAACAGAAATAACGACACAATAATCGTCATTAGTACAAAATACAACATCTGTGAAATATCTTCACAAAATTTTCACAAAACGCTCTTTTAAAATACATAGAGCATGGTTATAATAAGGTTGTTGAATGAGAGAAGAGTTCAACAGATAAATTTGATACCGATCCCTTTTCATATAATTACCAACCAAACCAGCATCAGACCCCTGCGAGAAATCGCGGGGGTTTGATGTTTTTCTTGACACGAGGTCAGAGTAATGGTATAATATTCTTTGACATCAATTTAACTAATAAATTTCGGAGGTATTTATATGGAAAACGAAATGATGTTCTGCCCCGAATGCGGCGGCAAGATCCACAATGGAATATGCACACAGTGCGGTATGCAGTTCGCTGCAGCACAGCAGCCTGTTGCTGCTGCAAGCGCTCCTGTGCAGAATGCTGCGCCCGTTCAGGGAATGGCTATGCCTGCTCCTGCTCAGCCTATGCCCGCACAGCCTCAACAGTATGTACAGCCACAGTATGCTCAGCCTCAGCAGGGCTTTATGCCTATGAGAGCGCCTCAGGAGACCGTGAAATCCGATTTCATCTCTCCCGACGAGAGATCTCTGTACGATCTGGGCAGCGGATATCTCAGCTCGCTCCTTGCAGGCGGTGGATTCGGCAAGGCAACCGCAACAGTGACCAACAAGCGCGTATATTTCAAAGGCGAATCGTATGTAGCTATGGGCTTAGGTCTCAAGCGCTGCAAAACAACACAGGTAGCTGACCTCAAGGATATCACAGGCATCAGCATTTACCGCTACTTCAATCTTGGCGGTTTGATATTTTCATTGTTCGTCATCTTATTGGGTGTGATAATCAGCGTAGCAACTGATATGTTGGCGTTGTTAACTATTTCTTCAGTTGGTCTGATCGGTGTTATTGCCGTATTTCTTTCGGCATCTACATTGATGCGTGTTGAACACGCAGGCGGTTTTATGGCAATGGATGTAAGGAAATTCTCAAAGAATGCCTGCAATGATTTCCGCAACACAGTATTCCGTGCTAAGGATGCAATTACACATTATTGATCTCATCAGATTAAATGAAAAATGCAGCAGTTATATTTGAAGTGAACCCCAAAGTTTAGACAGAATTATTAAATAATATGAAAATGAGTTCGGTATTGCACCGGGCTCATTTTTAGTCTAGAAGAAATTCT
>SVMQ01000194.1 GCA_015067375.1 Oscillospiraceae bacterium
AATCCGTTTCTTTCGAGGAGCTTATCAAGCTGCACGGTGTTTTCGACCGTAACGATACTGCTTTCGGGCATAAATTCAAGCCGCATATCAGCATCATAGCCCTGCGATGCACCATCATTTTCAATATAAACACCTGTAACACGAACCGATACCATGTCTCCGCTTTCGATAGCAGAATTCACCCAATGACACGGCAGCTTGACCTTAAAGTCATAAACAATATCTCCGCTTTCATTCGTTCTGGGAACGCCGTAATAGCGCTCCCTGAAATAGCTGCTGATGTCCTCGGTATTTTCATCCACCACTACCACATCAAGCGATATTCGGTCAGCTTTCGCATTAGCATCCGCAAGCCTTGCCTCCATCAGCACATAGCTGTCAGCTGTATCGCCCACAAATGCCGACGTGCTTAGTGTAATAATATCATCCGACGCAATGGCAGCAGGCTGCTGAAATTCGCCGTTACCGATCTTTGATGCTGAGATATCATCATCAAAGCTGCTGCGGAATAATGAGCCCAGATCTATAACGCCGCTTGCAGCCATAGCGGTAACCGATACCACACATACCGCTGCTGCTGCTAAAAATGCCACAGTCCTGCGCGCGATCCTCGGACGCGGTCTTAATTCGCCCGACGCCCTTTCATAAAGGCGACTCTTCCATTCCTCAGGAGTCCTGATCTTGGAAAACAGCGCGTTTATTCTTTTCATATTGCTTCCTCCTCTGCAATTATTTTTCCGAGCATATCCCGTCCTCGCTTGAGCCTGCTTTTTATCGTGTTCTGCGGAACTTTCAGCAAGGCTGCTATCTCCGCCACCGAATAGCCTATGTAATAATGCAGGTATATCGCCTCGCGATACAGCTTCGGCAATTCCATGACCTCAGCCATAAGGCGGCGGTCATGCTCGTCCTCATAAAACAGTGTTACCGATTCCAGAGATTCTGTTTTGTGACGGCAACGGAAACGATAGTGATTCTTGCACTCATTTATCGCTACCCTTATCAGCCACGCCTTGAGATGCACGCTTTCAGCCTGAAGCATTTCCTTGTTTTTCAGCAGTTTAAGAAAAACATTCTGATAACAGTCCTCGGCGTCCTGCCTGTTTCCGAGGCGAAGCAGGCACAGACCTGTCACCATATCCGAATATTCCTCGACCGCTTTTGTGAACAAGGACTCGGTATTTTCGTCGCGCATATCATCAACTCCTCTCTGTAAAGCAATACACCGCGGAGGAAGAAAAGGTTGCATAACACACAAAAAAACAGCCCCCTTGTCGGAGGCTGTTCATATTATTCGTTAAAGCGAATTACTTTCTCTTCTTGGAGAGGAGAAGTGCGCCGCCTGCAACAACTGCAAGACCAGCAACAGCAGCTACGCCCTCAACACCTGTGTCAGGGGAACCGCCCTTGTTTACATCTGTAGCAGCGTCTGTATCAACAGCACCTGTGTCAGCGCCTGTGTCAGCTGCACCTGTGTCAGCTGCACCAAGACCCTCAACTGTGAACTCGATAGCGAGAGACTCTGTGGGGAATGCACCTGTGTAAGCAGCAACGTCTGTGTTCCAGATATTGCAGAGGTTAACTGTCATGTACTCATCGCCTTCCCAAACAGGAGCGTCGATAGTAGCTGCAACAGCACCGTCAACGATAACGGAAGCGCTTGTTACTGTAACGCTGCCATCAACGGGGAAGTCTGTGGAGAGCTGGATGAGGTTGAATGCGGAAGCACCGTCGATGGACCAGTCAAAGCCGTCCATGGATACAGTGTATGTACCATCATAATCTACAACAGCGTCTGTGTAGTTTACGTCGAAAGCGTAACCCTCGATATCCCAGTCAAAGGAATCAGCGTGGTCGGGGAATGTCTGATCGAGATCAGTAGAGTTGCCCCAAACGATAGCCTTGTTGAAGTAGGGTGTAGCTGCGCCGTAGGAAGCGTCTGTCCAACCGTTACGGAAGGAGTAGGGTGTTGTCTGCCAGGAAAGGTATGCGTTGTAAGCACTAGCAGTAGCAGCAACAGCAGCGGATGCGATAGCAGCAACAGCAGTAGCTGCTAAAATTCTTCTTACCTTCATAGTAAAATCCTCCAAAAAAAATTTGTACTTAGGGTCTATACCGACCCACTATTACATTCTTAATTATATACTTTTTCGGTCACAAAATCAAGCTGTAATAATACACAAATAAACAAGAGCAATTCTGTAATAGTATACAAAACAGCAGCCGCTGACACGCGACTGCTGTAAACAATGCATATTAGACCGCCATATCAAGCGCTTTGCCCTTTTCGCCGCCATCAAGTCCGACATTGAACTTGTCGGCTTTATCAGCACCTTTTCTTATCGTTGTTTCGGTAGTGCCTCCCGAAATATAGACCTTTCCGCATTCGGGACATATGCCAGTATGCAGCGTCACGCTCTGAGATACTATCTCGTCACCCTCGCGCTCTGCTTTCGCCTGATTTCTGACAACGTGCTCCTGCTCATGTCCGCGCACCCTCGCTGCAGCAGATTCGGGAGTGAATTTAGTAGGCGTCTGGCAGGACACGCCCGAGTCATCTGAGCCGTCGATATAGCGCCTGTTTTCGCAGGTCTGACATTCGTAGGAGTCAAAGCGGCGCTTCTTATCGGCGTCATCCTTTTCCTTTGTCTTGTAAAACTGCTCTGTTGCATCTCTGAGGCTGTTATCCGAGCCACCTGCATAATGCACTGCATCCGCAGACTTTGCGCTGTTATGCACGCTGTTATTTCTGTAAGTCTCATATCCGACCGAAGCTCTCTGATAACCCATATCAAACTGAATGTTCATGCACGACACCTCCTTTGCTTATCTGTCACCAGTATAACATACTTATGCAATAAAATCAAGTGCTATCAAACTGTTATATCCTCATATACTGCCGAGCAGGCCTTAGCAAGATCCTGCGGCGCAAGCTGCAGCTGCGTACCCAGCTTTCCGCCGCTGACGATCACCTCGTCAAACTGCAGTGCGGTGTTGTGTATCACTGTCTTGTACTGCTTCTTCATTCCTATGGGTGTGCAGCCGCCGCGGATGTAGCCTGTGACCGCATTGATATCCTTTACAGGGAGCATCTCTATCGACTTCTCCCCCACAGCACGCGCGGCCTTCTTCATGTCGATCTCCCTATCAACAGGCAGAGCGAACACATAGTACTGCTTGCTTTTGCCTACGGTGACCAGCGTCTTGAAGCTGCTGTCATAGCTCTGACCAAGCTTATCTGCAATATGCATACCGTCGATGAACTCGTCGCATTCATAGAAATTCACCTTGTACGCGATCTTCAGCTTATCGAGTATACGCATCGCGTTTGTCTTGACTTCCTTTTCCTTTGCCATTGTGATACGTCCTTTACATAGTTTACCCTCTTCCCTGCGATGCAGAAAAGAGGGCTGTAATTTTTATCAGAAGCAGTAGATATCCTCGTCGTCGATCTCATCAAAATCGTCAAGGTCGAGGTCATCCTCAAGGCACTCAGCGATCTGCGGATTTCTTGTCAGCAGAAATGCAACGATGCCTGCTGCAAGTGCAGCCAGTGCGATTATACCGGAAATAATTACAAACTTCTTTGTCATTGTTTTATCCTCCCGTCAAGCCTGATAGAGCGAAGCAAGCTCGCCTATGCTGTTATGGTTAGTACCCTCGCCGATAGCGCTGAACTTCCACTCGCCGTTGTACAGATAGATCTCACCGAAGATCATCGCTGTCTTGCCTGTGTAGTTTTCTGTAAGGTTGTATTTGCACAGCTCCACGCCCTTGTCAGCATCAACGATGCGGATAAACGCATTCTGTATCATGCCGAAGTGCTGCTTGCGCTGCAGTGCCTGATAGATATTTACAACGAATGTCACCTTGGAGTAGCCGTTACCGAGCTTATCAAGCTCTACAATGATCTGCTCGTCATCGCCGTCGCCTGCGCCTGTAAGGTTATCACCGAGGTGACGCACAGCGCCGCTCTGATGTACAAGATTTCCGAAGTAAACTACATCTGTGGGGCCGTTGAGCTTACCTGTCTGCGCATTTATAAGGATAGCAGAAGCATCGCAGTCGATATCCTCACGCTTGGAGAACAGCGAAAAACCACGGGGAGCCTCATCCCATCCAAGACCTACTACAAGTCTTTTAAGACCCGCGTTGCCCTTGGTAAGATCGACCTTCTGACCCTTCTGAAGATTAACTGACATGATTAATACCTCCGTACTGATCTTTAATGTTTAGTTTTAACAAAATAAACCAAAATGTTTACTAATATATTGTAGCACATTCCGATAAAAAAATCAAGGCTTTTATCAAATTAAATCAATATACCCTCCAGATGATCGCACTCATGCTGGATTATCTGCGCCGTAAACCCATTATATCTTCTGCGGCATTTTTTCAGCTTCATATCGAGGTACTCCACCTCTATGCTCTCCCATCGCGTTACAGGCTTTGTTCCG
>SVMQ01000195.1 GCA_015067375.1 Oscillospiraceae bacterium
CAGGCAAGATCCATACTGATTTTGAAAAGGGCTTTATCCGTGCAGAGATAGTTGCATTTGACGATCTTGTTGCGTGCGGCGGCATGACAGGCGCGAAGGAAAAGGGTCTTGTGCGCCTTGAGGGTAAGGAATATGTTATGAAGGACGGCGACGTTACGCTGTTCAGGTTTAACGTATAAGCCATGAATAAGGTCATACGCGGAAAGAACGTAAACAACAAGCGAGCGTTGGCGCTTTTTGTGGCACAGGTCATTACGGGTGTTATGCCTGTGCTGCTGCTTGTGTTTTTTGTGTCATTCAGGCTGTATACGCATAAGGAGATCGCTATCGTTTTCATTCTGCTGATCTTTTTCTGCAACGTTGCGTATATGGTGCTTGCCAGAAGATATAATGTGCTGTATTCGGGTCTTAAGGGAGAGAAGCGGCTGTATCGCGCGGTCAAAAGGCTGAGCGGAAACAACATTGTTTTCCGAAATCTGCCTGTGAGGTATAAGAGAGGCCGCTCAGAGCTTGATCTTCTGATAGTCAGCCACAGCGGTATCGTTATAGTGGAGGTCAAAAATCATTCGGGTACTATCATCGGCGGATGGAAGTCCGACAAATGGGTGCAGCGCAAGTATTACCGTGACGGCAAGAACACGCAGCAGGAAATGGATAATCCCATCAAGCAGATGCGACGTCAGCGTGATATAGTAAAGAGCATACTTAATGCGGCAGGCGAGAATGTCTGGATAGACACAGTGCTGTATTTCTCCTCGCCCAATGCGAAGCTGAGGCTGAATCTGCGCGAGAATGACTATGTTTGCTCCAGTGAATCGGAGCTGCTTGGCTTTCTTGAGGATTATCACGGCGGCGAAACATTATCCATGTCACGAATGCAGAAGATAGCAGACATTATGAAGAGCGCATCAGGTATATAAGTTCACTATTCAAAACCGCATCTGTGGATCATCTCGATCACGGATGCGGTTCTTTTGTGCTGTCAAGCCAAAAAACGAATTTTTCGACAGTAATCGCTGAAATATGAAACTTTATTGTTGCATTTTCACAAAGGATAATTCGCGGTAATTCGTATGCTGTTTCTGCAAAATGCAAGTTTTCATTACTTAACTTGCAATACTTTTCAACATTTTCTCAGTTGAAAACCGTTGAAAAGTATGTTGAAAATGTTAGTTTTTCACCTGTTTATACAGAGTTTTCAACATCATACTGCTCGAAACGGCATGGTTATCACATTATCTTGGAACGATTGTGTTGAAAACGATGTTTAAAACGTGGAAAAGTTAATCACAGCCACCTTTTGTGTTTTTTGCAGCGCGAAAAGCCAGCTACAGAGCGGTTTGAGAGGAAAATATACTTTAGGTTGATTTTACAGCTTTATACACTTGTGGTATTTGTGCAAATTGTTATAATGCACAAATGGGTCTTTTCATTGAGTTTGTTATATAAAAAGCCGCGCATGACAGCGCGGCTCATCTTATGTAAGTTGATTTATACTATCGAAAAGGTACCTGTCTGATTGCGCGTGATGACATCTGAAAGCTCCAGACCCAGAATTATTGCGCATATCTTGTCGTGGCTTATTCCTGTAAGCTCGATAAGCTCGTCCATGGTCAGCGGTCTTTCATATAGCTGTGTAACGATACTTGCTTCCTCGGGGCTGAGAGCAGACAGGTCAAGCGTAGGTCTGGGATCGGGCTGAGTGGTTTCCGCCACGGGAGCGGGGGCGGTCTGTTTTGGTGTGCGCTTTGGAGCAGGCTTTACTTGGATATCGGGTCTCTTGGTGCTGAGCTGTGAAAGCCGCTTTGCTGCATGGTAGTTATCGCTGGTGGGTGCGGCTGCCGAAAGGGCTGAGTATATGTCGGTAACATCAAAAACGGGTATAGCGCCATTTCTGAAAAGGTCGAAAACTCCACTGAAACGCTCCGCGAAGATGTCGTGAGGGGGAACGGCGAATACCGCACGGCGCTGTGCCGAAGAATGTTCTGCGGTCAGCAGACTGCCGCTTCGAGAGGAGGCCTCGGTAACAAGAGAGCCGAGGCACATTCCCGAGATGATCCTGTTGCGGAATTTGAAGTAGCCTGCGGATACCGAGGTATACGGAAGCAGCTCTGAGATGATCGCACCGCCTTTTTCTATGATCGTGATCTTCAGCTCCTCGTTTTCGGCAGGATAGTTCACCATCATGCCACAGCCGAGAACACCGACAGTGTATCCGCCGTTGTTCACTGCACAGCGATGCGCGACGCTGTCTACGCCCACTGCAAGACCGCTGACCAGCGCAATGCCGTCCTTTGCGAGTTCAGTGCATATCCTATCAGTGGCATTTCTGCCGTATTCCGACGGGGAGCGCGGCCCGACAACAGCAAGCGAGGGCAGATCGTTAAGCGGAGCAAGGCTGCCTTTTACAAACAGAACGATAGGTGGGTCGGGGATGGCTTTAAGCAGAACAGGATACTCGTCATCGTCCAATGTAACTATGCGTATGCCGAGCCTGTTACATTCGTTTATAAGGGCGCGTACCTCACGGGTGCGAGTGCGCTCAACGCGCTGCTTTTCCTGTGGTGTGAGGAAGGTACACTCTCCGTCGCGCATTGCTTTTGCGGCTTCAAGCGCTGACCCGTATGTGTTGAGCAGCTCTGCGGTGCGGCTGTTGTGCGGAAGCATAACGAGCAATATCCAAAGCCATATCTCGACATTATTCATAAGCGTTCCCCTTTGCATATAAATTTCCCTTGCCCGAGCAGGGCAAGGGAGGTTTATCGGTTATACCTTGAGTACCATTGAAGAGAATGCAGGCAGAGTCAGTCCACCAAGCTCGACCTCGTTTCCTGTCAGCAGGTCTGTTGCCATACCGCCGCGGTTGAGGTTATAGGTGAACGGAGCGCCGTCAGCGTTTATGACAACGATAAGAGTTTCATCGCCGCAGGTGCGGGAGAAAGCATACTGACGGTTGGTGAGCTGGACCTGCTTGTAGTCGCCGTCTGCTGCGGCAGGGTGGTTTTTCTGGATATCAGCGAGCTTTGCGATGTGCGCGGTAAGGTCGCACAGTCCCTCGCCCTTCATCTTTTCAAGGTTGAATTCGGGACGCAGTACATCATCGCTGTTGCCGCGCTTGTCGCCCTCAAGACCGAATTCGCTTCCGTAGTATACGGAGGGGATTCCCGGCATCATGAACATAAGCGTGTATATTGCAGAAAGGTGCTGCTTCTCCTTGAGGATGGAAGCAACTCTGGTAACATCATGATTGTCAACGAATGTATACAGGTGCTTGCCGCGGTAGATGCACCAGTTCTCACTGCCGAACTGACGGTTTATGGAGTGAGCGATCTCGAACATATTCATGTCGTTGAAGCTGGAGAACAGTCCCTTGTAGCATTCGTAGTTCGTAACGCTATCCAGCATATGATCGTTTGCCCATGTGTTGTAGTCGCCGTGCAGTGTTTCGCCAAGCAGGAAGAAGTCCTCGCTCAGCCACTTGCAGTGTCCGCGAAGCTCCTTAAGGAAGTTCTGGTCGAGGCAGTATGCAACGTCGAGGCGCAGACCGTCGATTCCGAATTCGTTCTTCCAGCCTGTGATACAGTCCTTGATGTAGTTCTTGACATCAGGGTTGTAGAGGTTGAGCTTGACCAGCTCGTAGTGTCCCTCCCAGCCCTCGTAGTAGAAGCCGTCGTTGTAGCAGGAGTTGCCCTCGCGCACATGGAACCAGTCGCGCTTGCTGCTGCCAAGACCGTGTTCCCTTACATCGCGGAATGCGCCGAAATCTCTGCCGACATGGTTGAACACGCCGTCGATAATGACCTTGATATCATTCTCATGCAGAGCGTCGCAGACCTTTTTGAAGTCCTCGTTAGTGCCTAAGCGGCGGTCTATCTTAGTGTAGTCGATAGTGTCATAGCCGTGTGCCACAGACTCGAATACAGGACCGAAGTAGATGGCGTTGCAGCCAAGCTCCTTGATGTGTGGGATATCGTCGATCACTCTGAGTATAGCGTGGGTCGGCTCGCACTGCTGATCGTTTATGCGTTCGCAGCCACAGTAGCCGATGGGGTAGATGTGATAGAATACAGCTTTTTCATACCATTTCATAATAAAGTACTCCTGAATTAATTGAGATTGGATCATGATGTCATGTAAGATGTGTCAGTGAACTACGTTCAACTTCGTATATTATACACCAGATTACACTGTCTGTCAAGTTTTTTTGTATATTGTGCCTAAACAAAAGTGGATATTATTGCTCAGATATGAAAAAATCGCACAAGCCTATTGAAATCGGTTACATTACATGGTATAATAAAAACAGCTTATCCCAATTGCTTTCGCAATTGCGCCGTTTTTATTGAACGGCTGAAAGGACGGCCGATGCCGTCTGTGCCTGTCGGCACACAAACGCTGCCGCGTTTGCTTTCATGGTATAATAAAAAC
>SVMQ01000196.1 GCA_015067375.1 Oscillospiraceae bacterium
TACAAGCGCCGCCTGACCTACAGGGACAGGCTGAAGTCATACTTCAGGGTGCTGAAGCCGACGGGCACTGTAACTTTCAAGACAGACAACACTGATCTGTTCAACTGGTCGATCCTTGAGATCATAGCTTCAGATCTGAAAATACTGGACATAACGCGTGACCTCCATGCTGATCCGGAGGCGAACGCGGCAAATATAGAAACCGAATACGAAGCCAAGTACAGCGGCTTCGGAGAAAAAATAAAGAGAGTAATAATCGGCCGCAGATAAGCGGAGGAATGGAGGATAAAACATAAAATGGATGCAGCTGTATTATGTGAGAGCCTGATGCTGATCATCTTCGGATGCTCATGGCCGGCAAACATTCACAAGTCGCTTACGAGCAAAACAACGCTTGGAAAGAGCCTTGTCTTCGAGGTGCTCGTTGTGATCGGATACCTGTGCGGTATAGCAGCAAAGATCATTATTTTCAAAAGAACAGGAGAACTGCAGGCATCCTTCTGGTTCTATCTGTTAGACATAACACTGGTTTCGACAGACATAGTGCTGTTTTTCAGGAACCTGAAGATCGATAAACAAATGGGACGCATCTAAAGGGTCCTTTGCAATAAACAGGGGGTAGTTATGATTAAAAGCATGGCGGCGTACAACGGAAGAGAGATCCCTAAAGAGGATAAGGTTTTCGCAGCAAGCGGAAAGGCTCTTGACGCGGTCAGCAAGTACGGACCTGCGGAGGTAATAAACGCAACGGTCGGCGCGCTGTACGATGACGAAGGAAAGCTCCTCGTGCTCAGATCAGTCGAGAAGGTGATGAAGAGCCTGCCTGCGGAAAAATACGCTGCATACGCGCCTATCGCAGGAACTCCGGGCTTCAGAAAAGCGATACTCAAAGCTGCTCTTGGAAGCTATGAACCTAAGAGCTATACATGCGTTGTGGGAACGCCCGGAGGTACCGGCGCTATCAGGAACGCGGTCGCCAATTACTCATGCCCGGGCGATAAGATCCTTACTCACAGCTGGCACTGGGCTCCTTATAAGAGCATCGCAGCCGAGATGTACCGCGGCATTGAGCGCTTTGAGATGTTCGATGAAGACGGACGCTTCAACATCGCAGACTTCGATTATAAAGTAAAGAAGCTCACGAGGAACCAGGAGCATCTCGTTATAATACTCAATACACCGGCAAACAATCCTACCGGTTACGCTCTCACCATGGACGACTGGTACGGGGTGAAGAAAGTGCTCGACGAAGTGCCGATGGAGAAAAAGATCGCTCTTGTGCTCGATGTAGCATATATCGACTTTGCGGGTGAGCCGGAAGAGGTGAGAAGATTCTACAGCGTGATAGATAATCTCAGGGCTAACATTCTTCCTATAATAGCTTACAGTGCTTCCAAGACATTTACGTTCTACGGGGCAAGGTGTGCGGCGATGATATGTCTGGCGCACAGCCCGGAGGTTGCGGAAGAGTTTGGAAGGATAAACTCGTTCTCGTCAAGGGCAACCTGGTCGAATCCGCCGAGAGCACCACAGGAAGTAATTGAGCGCATCTATGCCGACGAAAGCCTTCTGGCCGAAGTTGAGGCAGAAAGGGCAGAGGCGCGTAAAATGCTCCTGGACAGAGGAAGAGCGTTCGAAGAGGAAGCTGCCAAATGCGGACTTGAGACGGTACCGTTCAGCGCAGGCTTCTTCGTGACCATACCTTGCAAGGATCCGGACGGTCTGTGCGAAAAGCTCAATGAAAAGAATGTATTCCTCATACCGTTCGACGGAGGCGTCAGGGTCTCGATCGCGGCCAGCTCGGAAGATAAGTGCCGCAGACTTCCTGCTCTGATCAAAGCCGCAATGGATGAACAGGATTGATTTACCAAAGAGGACAATTGGGATATAATAATCGAAATATATTAATAGAGGTATCAAATCATGAAAAAAATCGTTTCAATTATCGCTGTAGCTGTACTGGCTTTATCGATGCTCACAATGGTGTCGTGCGGTAAATGTGAATTCAGCGGCCAGATGGATGACGATAAAAACATGACTATAAAGGCTGTAAATGCCGATACAGGCGATTACTTCGTAACGGGAACGCTTGTGGTAGAAGAGGGTGAAGAGATCGCCATCGATACTAAGCTCGATAAAGGTGAGATCACGGTCGAGTTTATCGCTTCTGAAGGTGAGGAAAGTATCGATGAGCTCCCTGAACTGGACGGAGATGCTGCATACACCGCATATCTGAGCGGAACGAATTCACAGGCTGTCAGCTTCGGCGCAGGCTCGTTTATGATAAAACCGACCGTAACAGATAAGGCAAGCGGTACTGTCACTATAACGGTACAGCCTGCAAAATAATAAAGGAGATATGCTCAGCGGCACACTTATAACTCTGCTTGGAGCGGGTCTGTGGGGACTCAATGCGGTAGTAAGCAAATACCTCATGGCCCGCGGTATCGATACGATGTGGATGGTGAATTTCCGCATGATCACATCGGGGCTTGTGCTGCTGGTATTCGCGCTTTTTAAAAATCCGCACGGGTTGTTTGACATATGGAAAGACAGGAAGTCTGTTATTCGGCTTCTTGTGATATCCATATTCGCGTTTGGTCTGTGCCAGCCTACATATTACATATCGATCGATTACAGCAACGCAGGCATCGCATCTGCGATACAGCAGACGGCGCCTGTGTTTGTGCTTATATATGTCATCATAAAGGAGCGGCGCAAGCCGTTTCCGGCAGAGCTCGGTTCGCTCGTGCTGGTTATAGCGGGATCCTTTCTGATAGCAACACACGGAGATTTTGGAGCTCTGGCAGTCCATCCGCTTGCGCTTGTTTCAGGATTGATATCCGCACTAATGTGTGCTTTGTATATCACGCTTCCATCAGAGCTGATCAGGCGTTACGGAACGTTTGAGACCGTAGGCTGGGGACTGTTTCTTGGAGGCATTTTCATTGCTCCGTTTTGCAGACTGTGGAACTTCCCGACTCAGTGGGATGCAACGCTTATAGCGGGCATGATATTCATAATACTGCCGGGAGCAGCGTTCGCCTTCGCGCTTTTCCTGTACGGAACGAGCATCGTGGGCCTTGTACGCGGAGGAGTTTATAATCTGTTCGAACCTGTCACGGCTCTCGTGGCATCGGTGCTCTGGCTGAACCAGAGCTTTCACCCGGCGGAGATCGGCGGCGCAGCTGCTATCCTTGCCGGTATAGCGATACTTACAGTCGCAAAAGAAAAGGATAATACTTATATTAAGGAGGATATCGGGAATGAGTGTAAAGGTACTTAAATTCGGAGGTTCTTCTGTCGCAGATCCTGCACAGATAAGAAAGATCAGGGAGATAGTTGAATCTGATCCTGAGCGCAGATATGTAGTAGTATCTGCTCCGGGAAAGAGATACAGCGGGGACAGCAAGATCACCGATCTGCTCATAATGCTCAAGGCCATCATAGACAATAACATTCCGTATGAGCCGCTTATGGCGCCTATAAAGGAAAGGTATATGAATATTGCGGACGAGCTCGGCATAGATGTTGATCTCGACTCGGAATTCAATGTGATCCGCAGCAATATCGATGCCGGATGCTCAGGCAATTATATTGTCAGCCGCGGCGAATACCTGTCAGCCCGCCTGATATCCGCGTATCTGGGATACGACTTTGTAGATACACAGGAGCTGATCCTGTTTGACAGCAAGGGAAGGCTGCTGATAGAGCAGACCAACGAAGCGCTTTCTGCAGAGCTTGCCAAGCACGAAAGGGCAGTGCTGCCTGGATTCTACGGAAGCTATGCAAAAACCGGAGAGGTCTGTCTCTTCTCAAGAGGCGGCTCGGACGTTACCGGATCGCTGGTCGCAAGAGCGGCAAAAGCATCGGTTTATGAGAACTGGACCGACGTGTCCGGCATGCTTATGGCAGACCCTCGCATCGTGGATGATCCGCTGCCAATCAAGGATATATCCTACATCGAGCTCAGAGAGCTCTCATACATGGGCGCAAGCGTTATGCATGAGGACGCTGTTTTCCCTGCCAGAATTTCCGATATACCGATCAATATCCGCAACACCAATAAGCCGGAAGATCCTGGCACTGTTATCTCCAACAAAGGAGCCGGTGACGACGGCAGCATCATAAGCGGTATTGCCGGCAAGCGCGACTTCACTGTGATCTCGATTTATAAGACCATGATGAACAACGAGGTCGGATTTGTGCGTAAAGCGCTGGCTATAGTCGAGGATGCAGGAGTCAGCTTCGACCACATTCCTACAGGAATCGACTCGCTTTCGATGGTCATTGCGAGCAGCGAACTCGAAGACAAGCTCGAAGATATTCTCGAATCGTTCAAGGTCCAGCTTAAGCCGGATGATATCAGCGTTGAAGAGGGCATTTCGATGATCGCTATCGTAGGTCAG
>SVMQ01000197.1 GCA_015067375.1 Oscillospiraceae bacterium
ATGTGGTGATAGGAAATATAATTCCCAAAGCGCGGCTTGGTGCAGTGCTTGGAGTAAGAACTAAGTGGAGCATGAAAAATGAACGTGCATGGCAGTACAGCAACCGCTTCGGCGGTGCGGCACTTTTCACAGCAGGAGTGCTGATAATTGCAGAAGCGCTTATATTCCGAGGAATGACAGTACTCTATATTTTGCTGGGAATAATAGCTGTTGCGGTGGCTGCAACGGTGATATACTCATATCACGCATATAAAAAGAGCGTCCCTGAGGACTGATATAATGAAAAAGGAGAACGGAAATGTTGAAGATTACCAACCTCTGCAAAAAATACAAGGGCAGCGAAAAAGGTGTGCAGGACATCAATATCCATGTAGAAAAGGGCGATATCTACGCGTTTATTGGACATAACGGTGCAGGCAAGACTACAACGCTGAAATGCGTAACGGGCATACACGGCTTTGACAGCGGAGAGATATTGATCGACGGCAAGGATATCTCAAAGCAGCCTATCGCCTGCAAGAAAAGCTTTGCATATATCCCTGACAACCCCGATCTATATGAGTATCTCACGGGAATACAGTATCTTAATTTCATCGCTGATGTTTTTGAGGTGTCTGCCGCAAAGCGCAGCGAGATGATTGCAAAATACGCCGACGAATTCGAGATAACAGCGTCGCTTGGCGACCTTATCTCAAGCTATTCCCACGGCATGAAGCAGAAGCTTGCGTTGATATCCGCGCTTGTGCATGAGCCAAAGCTGCTTATCCTTGACGAGCCGTTTGTGGGACTTGACCCTAAAGCGGCGGTAGTACTGAAAGGTGCTATGCGTGACATCTGCAACAACGGCGGTGCGATATTCTTTTCTACTCATGTGCTTGACGTTGCGGAAAAGCTTTGCAACAAGGTAACGATAATCAAAGGCGGAAGGATGATTGCAGGCGGCAGCATGAGCGAGCTTACGAAAAACGGCGATTCGCTGGAGGATATCTTTATGGAGGTGCTTGAAGGTGAAACAGATCAAAGCTCTCGCAGCAACTGAGCTGTGTGACCTCTACGGGCTGAATGTCCTGAGACACACCAAAGACCCTGTCGAGCGCAGAAAAAAGCTTGTGGTCTATGGTATTATCGTATTGCTTCTGCTGCTCGTAATGGGCTATTCGGGCGCACAAAGCTTTATGCTGATATCCTTTGGCGCAGGAAGTGCCGTGCCTGTATACCTTATCACGATGTCGGGCATCCTGTCGCTGATGCTTGCGGTATTCAAATCGGGCGGTATATTGTTTCGTAAAAACAGCTTTGATATGATCTCCTCGCTGCCGCTGTCTGACGGTGCAGTGGTGTGCAGCAGATTTTTAAGACTGTATACCGAAAGCCTTGTCATATCTTCGCTGATAATGCTCCCGGGGTATGTCGTCTATGCGGTCATGTGCGTCCCGAATGTTATGTTCTACATAAGCGCATTTTTGGGACTGATAATCGCGCCGCTGATACCCGTTGCAGTAGCTACGGCGGTAGGTGCGCTGATAACAGGAATAGCCTCGCGCATGAAGCACAAGGCTATCGTAGAGGCTGTGCTGTCGGTACTGCTCGTCCTCGGCATATTCGCTCTGTCATCCTCGTTTTCGGGTGCGGAGGGCGAGATGACCGAGGAAGCGATAATGCAGCTTGTGGGAAATATTTCTGATATGCTCGGCAAGCTCTATCCGCCTGCTGTGATGTTCGGAAAGGCTGCTGTTGACAGTGATATCATAAGCCTTTTACTGTTCGTCGCAATATCTGTTGCCGCCTTTGCCGCGGTGGTTTTGATAGTATCACTGAATTTCCGCGGTATATGCCAAAGACTGCACGGTACATCTGCAACGCACAGCTACAAGATGCAGTCGCAGCGGCAGACCTCGCTGACGAAAGCACTGGTGCAGCGCGAGGCTAAGCGCTATTTCTCCTCAGGCGTTTATGTAACAAACACGATAATCGGTCCGATACTTGCGGTGGCAATGTGCGTCGCGCTGATTTTTGTGGAAGCAGATAAGCTGCTCCCTGAGTTGCCTGTAGCGATAAATATCAATGCAGCACTTCCGTTTGCGTTTGCTGCCGTACTTTGTATGATGAATCCGACTGCCAGCTCTGTATCAATGGAGGGCAAGCAGTGGTGGATAGCTATGAGCCTGCCGCTGTCTACAAAGGATATCATCAACGGTAAGCTGCTTTTCAGCCTTTGCCTGCTTGCACCGTTTTATGTGGTTTCTGAGATAGTTGTGATGGCGACTCAGAGCTTTGATATCGCGGAGCGTATATGGTTCGTGCTTGTTCCTGCATTGAGTGCGTTGTTCTCGTGCGTATTCGGAGTTTTCATGAATCTCAGGCTGCCGAAGCTGCAGTGGGAGACCGAGGTCGAGGTGGTAAAGCAGAGCGCTTCGTCTATGGCAGGCGGTCTTGGCGGTGTTCTTGTGCTGATCGTATTTGCATTTGCAGCTGCTGTTATTCCGCAGGGATACCTGCTGATATTCAATGCCTGTGCGTGTATTATCCTTTGTGCTGCAACACTTGTATTGTACCGCAGCTGTATGAAGAAAGACCTGCGCACTATTTAAAAAATACTGCATCGGCGGTGAACTTTCACCGCCGATTTTTTTGTTGACAGCACAGCGTAAATGTGCTACACTAAGACTAACATACAAAATGGGGGCGCACTATGTCAAAACGCAAAAACATACGAAAAATAGTGATAGTCGTTATGATATCGCTGCTGTCAGCAATGCTGCTGTTTTTTCTCGGAACGTTTATTTTTCACAGTATAAAAAGCAGCAAGGAGATCGCGTTGTTAAAGGAAATGGGCTATTACGATCCTGTTTCTGTGGGTGAGTATTCGCTGAATGTAGCGAGATTCGGCAACAAAAACGGAAAGCATACCATAGTCGGCTTGGCAGGACTTGGCATGGGAGATTATTCGGTAACCGCACGACAGATGACCGCTTGCCTTGAAGAGGATAACTATGTCGTATTCGTAGACCGCGCAGGCTACGGCTTCAGCGATGATACTGACAACGAATTGACGCTGGAATACATCGTCGAGGACTACCGCAAAGCGCTCACGAATGCAGGAATACAGCCTCCGTATATACTGATGCCGCATTCCATCGGCGGCGCTTATGCCAACTACTGGGCGAGCAACTATCCCGAGGAGATAGAGGGTATCGTGTTTGTGGATGGCTCACAGCTTAGCGCGGACGCATTCGAGGAAGAGCCTGTGACCTCGGTAGGCGCATGGGACAGATTCCTTGCATTTCTGGCAAAATGCGGCTTCAGCAGGTATGTCCTGCGTGATTATTTGTATCACTATCCCGATAATTACTCCGACGAGGAGCAGTATCTCGGTGACGCGCTGACGTATCTTACGCTGGATTCCATAGCACCCACATCCGAGTCCTGCCTGCTTGCACAGAATGCACAGGAAGCTTTCAACGGGATAGTTACAAACGACATCCCGAAGCTGTATATATGCGCCAGCTGGGGAATGCAGTCAAAAGAAGATATCATCGAGACAAACAGATGGATAAACCGTCAGATAGAGATAAACGATCTCGACCTTGAACAAAGGGCGCTGGACTATGACGATGAAACGGTGAACGAGATACTCGCAAACTACGAAAAAGCAAGACAGGATATCATCTACCCCTATGCGGAAAAGATGGGCAACTGTGAGGTGGTGTGCCTTGCGGGAGACCACATGATATATCAGCAAAGACCGCAGGAATGTGGGGAGCTTATCAAGAGTTTTGTTGATGGGCTTTAAAGAATAATTTTCAGTGGGTAAAACTGAAAAAGGGTAACTGGAACTTCAATTTTATTTTTGTATTAATGACATAACATAAGACCTCCCCGACCGATAAAGTAGGGGAGGTTTGCTTCTCCGTGGTAATAAATACTCCTTTTCCATGTTGCAAAAGCGGCGATAGTATTATGGTATGATAAACGCAAAGCAGTGATAAGATGTTGCTTTGCGAGAAAAATAGCTTTTGAAAAAACGACACCACCGTATATCGTTGATACGGTGGTCGGCTTGTCGAAAAACTATGTTTTTGCCCGCACAGCGGGCTTTTTTAATAACTTTTTTTGGTGTGGCTTTGCCACACCAAAAAACACTTATATCCGCACAACTGTGCGAATTGGCGGCATAGCCGCCAATGAGTGCGGGCAGTGCGGATGTTTCGTCGAAAAAGTCCCAACGGGACTTTTTCGACGGTCTCACCACCGTATATCGTTGATACGGTGGTGTCGTCATGTTCGCGTTAATAGTCCTGTTCCTGTTGTTAATACCTATCGCTGTTATGTAGCTTATACGTTCATCTTTGCCCTGATGCTCTCGATGACCTTGTTATTGTCGTCAGCCTCGATCTCAAAGGAATA
>SVMQ01000198.1 GCA_015067375.1 Oscillospiraceae bacterium
TCCGTCAGAAAGCTGATAATAAATTCAGCTTACGCGCTTGGTGCTCTTGGCGCGGTAATAACTGTGGTATCCGTAATTTGCGCTGAGCCGCTGCTGCGTTTTCTGGATACGCCCGAAACGCTGCTTCCCGATGCTGTGAGTTACATGACGATATCCTGTGCTGGCACTATCGCGGTAGCTGCATATAACTGGATCAATTCCGTCATGAGATCGCTTGGTGACTCGAAAACGCCGCTGTACTTCCTGATAGTGGCAAGCCTGCTGAATGCAGGACTGGATGTGCTTTTTGTTGTGGTATTTCAATGGGATGTTCAGGGCGCAGCCCTTGCTACGATAATCGCTCAGGGCGTATCCGCACTTGGCAGCATCGTGTTCGCTTTTATCAAAAATCCTTGCTTCAGATTCAAAAAGAGCCAGCTTGTGTTAAGACCTTATATGTTCCTGAAATGCCTTGTCACCGGAATACCTATTGCCTTGCAGAATGCGTTCGTTTCGGTATCCATGATATCACTGCAGCGCACTGCAAACAGCTTTGGCGAGGATGTAATGGCATCCTATACAGCCTCAATGAGAGTAGAGCAGCTCGTGCAGCAGCCTTTCGCATCGCTGAATGTCGCAATTTCCACCTTTGCAGGTCAGAATATCGGCGCGGGAAAGACAGACCGCGCTGTAAAAGGCTACAAGAAAACAGTGCTTGTAGGTATGGCATTTGCGGCAGTGATGCTTGTATTGTTCATGCTGGTAAGCCGCAATATCGTCGGCATCTTCGTACAGGAGGATGCGGTGCTTGACATCGGCTCAAAGGCGCTCAAGCTGACAGCGATGTTCTACTTCCCGTTGGGTCTTATCCACATAACACGCGGAATGCTCAACGGCGCAGGAGATGTCGGATTTGCACTGCTCAACGGAATTGCCGAGGTAGTTGGACGTATCGGCTTTGCTATGATCCTAGTAAATATCCCTGGTGTAGGTCACTGGGCTGTATGGGGAACGACCTGCCTTACATGGGTGCTTACCGCGGTAATGAGCCTGCTGCGCTATCGGTTCGGTAACTGGCGAAAGCGCTTTGCATCGGATGGTGAAAAAGCAATGAATAAGGCTTGACCTGATACTCAGAGTTCAGTGCGTGCGGATATCACTTCTGATCACCTATATCAATTACAGGATCCTTTTGAAAATATTGACAAAAAAGTGCTATTGTGATATAATTACTATATATAACATAGCTTAGCAAAGGGGTGATTATGCGTGTCTGATCTTGCAATACAACACAATCTATATGCGCACAACGCTTACAGACTTGTTAATACCAACAACAATATTCTTAAAGACAATCAGGAAAAGCTGTCATCAGGCTATCGCATAAACCGTGCAGGCGATGATGCGGCAGGTCTTGCTATCTCCGAAAAGATGCGCTCACAGATACATTCCCTTGAGCGCGCAAAGCGCAATTGCAATGACGGTATGTTACTCGTTCAGACAGCAGAAGGTGCATTAAGCACTGTTCATTCAATGCTCCAGCGTATGACAGAGCTTGCGGAGCAATCAGCAAACGGCACATACGATGATGCAGTTGACAGAAGCGCACTCCAGCTTGAAATGTCACAGCTGAAGGACGAAATAAATCAGATCGCAGAATCCACTAAATTTGGTAATATATACCTGCTTGACGGTACATTATCCGAAGAAGGTATTTTTGACATTGGTCAGAAAATGCGACCATCATATACTCCACCTGCTCCCGGAAACACGATCACGATATTTGTATATGATGAGGTCACACACGATGTTACAGCCGCGCAGACACCATCAGGCAGCGCAACAATGTCAGGCTACAACGACCTTAAAACAGCACTGAAAGATCAGATCGTACCACAAGCGGTAAAAGCAGTAACTGATACATTCGCTGAAACATTCGGTTACCTCAGCGGCTCCAGTATCGGTATAGGTCTTGATCTTTACAGCGACAGCGGAAGCTCCGTGCTTGCCTCTGTCGGTGTTGGTGCGGGAGGCGCACTCAACGATATCAATCTTACCTATACACTCAAGGTAAACATGGCGCATCTTGATATGGATGCCGATGGCAATCTTACATCTCAGAGCAGAGAGGATCTTGAGGCAACTATTGCCCATGAGATGATGCACGCTTTGATGGATGAAGCGCACACAGCAGGTATGCTGGGACGTAATGATGACTGGTATGAGATCGCACCTTTCCCTGACTGGTTCGTTGAGGGTGCTGCTCAGACTGTAGGCGGTGCGCGTGACTGGGTCAATTCCATAGGCATCGATTCAGGCACATCAACAGGAGAGATAACAAACATTCTTTCCAACAGCAGCCATAAGATAGGCAGCGGAAGCACCAGCTCACAATATGCATCCGGTTATCTTGCTGTGATGTATCTTGGTTATACGGCAAGTGGCTCGGTAACTGCATCAGGTCTTGCTGACGGTATTGACAAGATACTGCAGGAGCTTAAAGCAGGTGCTAGTCTTGATACTGTCATCAACGACCTTACTGGTTGTACTGACACGACTGAGTTTGAAAACAGGTTTGCTATTATTGGCGCTGATTTTATTGCGGAACTCATGGCAGAAACAGAAAACGGTCGCGGATCACTTGCAGACAACGATCTTAAGGAGAATGATCTCCTGCCCGACGCTGATTACAATGATATGCTCTTCGCGTTGAACACGTCAAACACAAAGGTTGACAATGATTATCCTGATGGTTATAACGTTATGAGCGGCGGCGGAAGATCGCTCGACGGTGTCAGTCCTGACGGCTCCACGCCAAAGCGTGGCGGTCTGAGATCCAAAACATATAACGGTTTTCGTGATAACGGTACAGGTCAGGGTCTTGTAATGCAGATCGGTACAAGCACAAAAGACACCATGAATATGTACATCGACTCTGTCAGCACGACCAGTCTTGGCATCAACGACATTGATCTGAGCACACAGGAAGAAGCATCAACATCCATCGATATCATACAGGATGCAGTTAACAAGATATCTGTGCAGCGTGCAGCTTTAGGCGCTTACCAAAACCGTATCGAACATAAGATAGAGAGCATTTCTGTTACCTACGATAACCTAAATGCAAGCGAGAGCGCTATCAGAGACACTGACATGGCATCCGAAATTTCAGATTTCGTTGTCAACAAGATCAGACTTGAAGCCAGCACTGCTTTGCTTGCACAAGCAAATACCACAAAACAAAGCATCCTTTCGATCTTTGCATCCTAAATCCGGTACGAGGTAATAATGGGTACTACATATAAAGTCTACTGTTCGGAATGCGGATATTGCGGTCAGTTCCATCTCGGAGGCGGTATCAACAGCAATAAACTGCCGTTTATACTAAGATGCCTGAGCGATAAAGATAAACTAAGGCTGCAGGAGCTTCAAGAGCATGGTATAAACACTGCCATCAGCGAAAATCACATTATTAAACGTTGTTCATGTGACGATGGTGAGTTGCTTCGTGAAGCTCTTATAGTTAATGTGACCGACAAAAGCGGTATGCTTCACATATTCGGAAACAGCTGTACTAATTGTGGAGAGGCATTGGAGATACTTGATATCTCAAAGCCTGTTCTCTGCCCCAAATGCAGCGAAGCAAAGCTAACTCTGAATATCGTTGGACACTGGGATTGAAAAGAAATAACAAAGGCAGATGCTATTACAGCTTCTGCCTTTTTCTTACGCAACAAAAGGCGAGGAAACACCTCGCCTTAAAATCATCTTTCGCCGTTATCTGCCTGCAGAAGATAAGATTCATGAACTGAAAAATCATACTCTGTTTCAATATACGCGGTACACTTTTCAGCATTAAACATTACATACGGCGATCCACAGGAGTGCAATTTCTGAATAGTATCGTCAATATCTACGAAACATCCATCAAACTCATGTCTGTATGCTATAACATAGCACTGCCCTTTAGAACACATCAGATGCTTCGATATATCCGAAACGGGTAATGGAGCGATACTTCTCCTGATAACGGTGCTATGCTTCAGATAACGATCTGCATTATGTGCTATCTTATCAAAAAACCTGCCTCTTTTGCTTTCTGCCGTAAGCTCATAATACAGCCTGTCTGCAAAAGTCTTATCGAAAAAAGCTCTCACAAATAACTCTTCAATATGTTTATCCATGTTTATTTCTTAGGGTCTATGAACTCCCTGTAATCGTACATATACTGTACTCCTGACCACAATGTCAGAACTGCCGACGCTATCATAAGGATATCGCTGATAAGCTGTATGGGGAACGCTTCGGGAAGCACTCCGAAGCCTGCAACGATATGCATAAGAAGCACCACGACTATTGCAACCATAGTAACGGCTGTCTTGACCTTTCCAAGCCAGCCGTTACTATG
>SVMQ01000199.1 GCA_015067375.1 Oscillospiraceae bacterium
CGATGTTTCCTGTCATTATCACGATAGCGTTGCGGAAATCTGCTTTTCTTCCGTCTGAGGCTGTAAGAGTGCCATCCTCCAGTATCTGTAGCAGGATGTTCAACACGTCGGGGTGCGCTTTTTCGGCCTCATCAAACAATACCACGGAATAAGGGTCAGAGCGTATACGCTTTATCAGCTGCCCCTCCTGCTCGTAGCCGACATATCCGGGCGGCGAGCCTATCAGCTTTGAAACGGAATGTGGCTCCATATATTCCGACATATCAAGGCGTATGATGCGTTGCTCATCTCCGAAAACTACTTCCGCGACAGCCTTTGAAAGCTCGGTCTTACCGACGCCTGTCTGACCGAGAAACAGGAACGAGCAGGTGGGACGCTTCGGGTCTTTCAGACCGCTCCTGCCACGGCGGATGGCGGCGGCGACCTGCTCCACTGCACTGTCCTGACCTACGATGCGCTCCTTAAGCAGCTTTTCTATCTCGCATAGGCGCTTGCTTTCGTCATCGGTAAGCTGTGCTACGGGAATGCCTGTTATCGCGGCAGCAGTCTGTGCAATTGCCTGTGCATTTACGACCGTTCTTGGCGAGAGCTGCGTGCTGTTCATCAGCTTGTTCTCCTGCTCGCGCAGAGCAGGTATCGCGTCAAATCTTTTAGTGGCGATAGCTTTAGCCATTTTTGTATGAATATTCTCAAGCTGCTTTGCTGCAGGCAGCGTGCCGCTGTCTTTTCCGAACTGTCGCATACGCGCTTGTGCTGCTGCTTCATCAAGAAGATCTATCGCCTTGTCGGGAAGATTTCGGTCGTTGATATAGCGCACGGAGAGGTTTATTGCCGCTTCAAGCGCGTCATCTGTTATCAGTGCGTGATGGTGTGCTTCGTAGCGGCTGCGCAGACCTTTCAGGATAGCCATCGTTGCTTTCTCGGTTGGAGCGTCTACCTTTATCGACTGAAAACGTCGTTCAAGCGCGCTGTCCTTTTCTATGAATTTGCGGTACTCCTCTGTCGTAGTTGCGCCGATCACACATATCTCGCCTCGGGCAAGCTTGGGTTTAAGGATGTTGGCGGCGTCTATTGCGCCCTCTGCCGCACCCGTGCCGACGATGCCGTGTATCTCGTCGATGAAAAGTATAACACCGCTGCCTGCGCCTGCTTCTTCAAGCACGCTCTTTAGTCGCTCCTCAAAGTCACCGCGATATTTTGCGCCTGCAAGCATTGAAGTCAGGTCGAGTGAGTACACGCGTTTGCCACACAGCTCCTCAGGTACGGTGCGTTCAGCGATACGCTGTGCAAAGCCCTCGATTATGGCGGTTTTTCCAACTCCTGCATCCCCGATAAGGCAGGGGTTGTTCTTGTATCGCCGCAGCAGTACGCGTATCACGCTTTCGATCTCTTTATCGCGGCCTATAACAGGGTCGAGCTGTCCTGCTTCAGCGATAGCTGTAAGCTCGCGTGCGTATTTGGTCAATGCGGGATTTTTGGCGCGTTTTTCCTTGTCATTGTCGAATGCCGGTTCAACATATTTTCTTGCCGTGGCATCAGCTGTGATACGGTCAATGCTGATGCCAAGCTCTGCAAGTATCACACAGGCATAGCAGTCGCGGTCAGTGATAACTGCTTTGAGCAGGTGTTCTGTGCCTGCATTTTTTGCCGCCTCGCCGCGTGCCGTGCCTATTGCATTTTCGAGTATTCTGCGGCTTCGTGGGGTAAGGTCGTTTACGGTAAGCTTTGTCGGAGTGCCTTTGCCGATCAAGGTTTCAAGCTTTGAGAGCACATCCTTTCGTGTGACCCCATGCTTGCGCAGAAGTATTGCGGATGGACTGCTGTCGTCTGCTGTAAGACCGTACAGTATATGCTCGCTGCCAATGTATGTGTGCCCGAAGCCCGTTGCTGCTGCAATAGCGGCATTCAGTGCTACGACCGCCTTGTCGGTAAATCCGTTGAATGATATCATAGCAAATGTCCTTTCTGTATTCATCTGTAACTATTATAGGCAGAATAAGGAAAATTATTTACTGTGAAACAGACTTTTTATGGATATTGACAATCGTCGCATAATGTGTTAAAATAATGATGACTAGTTGTAACTTGAAAGGAGTGGCGTTCATGAAAAAAAGAAAGCTTATCGGCTGTATAATGAACTGCCCCGAAAATGTTTACCAGCAGCGTCTTATGGAGGGTCTGCAGGCAAGGTGTGAGCTTTACGGCTATGATCTTGCTGTATTTTCGCCGCTTGTTAACTCCGTTCATTTTTATAAGGATTTTCTTCATGCAGAGTTCAACCTGCTTGAGCTTATTAATTACGATCTGCTTGACGCGGTTGTGGTGGTGTCGCTTCCGCTTGTCGGCATGGGTGACAGCACGGCGTATGACCGTGTGCGCGGTCTGCTGAGGAACAACTGCAAGAAGCCTGTCATCTGTCTTGATCTGCCTATGGACGATCATGCTACTGTATATACGGATGACTCCACAGCATTCAGGGCTATTACTTCCCATGTTATTGATGTACATAAGTGCAAGAAGATATATTTCCTCGCCGGTTCTCAGAATGAGGGAACAGTTGACGGCAGGTTGAAAGGCTTCAGGGATGAGCTTGTATCGCGCGGCATCGCTATCAATGAAGATGAGATATTTATCGGTGATTTCTGGTACACATCAGGCGCGGCGCTTGCTGATCGGATAATTTCGGGCGAGCTTGAAAAACCTGATGCGGTCATCTGTGCAAGCGATCACATGGCGCTCGGACTTCTTAACAAGCTTGTCAAGAGCGGCATAAACGTTCCTGAGGATATTATCGTTACAGGCTTTGACGCAACTCAGGAAGCGATCGTGAACGAGGTCAGCGTGACCTCCTATACTCCCGATAACAAGAGCATGGCGGAGGAGGCTATCGATAGGATACGCGCTGTGCTGGAGCCTAAGCAGTCCATCGCGCCGCTTGAAAAGAGCAGCATCAACGGCATCTTTACGGGCATGAGCTGTGGCTGTCCTGTCGATTACAGGCAGCTTATGAAGCGCCTGAACGGCTCGTTGTACAAGGCTAACCGCGACCCCGACAGCGGCGAGATCGCAAATAATGAGGATCTGTATCGTCTGACCGAGAGCTATATGCTTGAGGCGCTGACTGAGTCCGCCAGCCCCGAAGAATGTCTGGACAATATCTATAATCAGACTTATCTGATACGTCCTTATGATCATTTCTATCTTTGTCTGCGTGAGGACTGGCTGGATACCGAAAGTGTACTGAGAAACGGTTACCCATCGCGCATGAGAATGAATATCCACGCTATACCACAGGAGAATGAAGCCCCTGATGTGGAGTTCTTCCACTGTGACGATGATCGCCGTACGTTTGCGACAGAGCTGATGCTGCCTGATATGTTAAAGTATCACAGCAAGCCGTATGTGTATCACTTCGTGCCTGTGCATTTTCAGGAGAATACGCTTGGCTATGCGGTCATCCAGTGTGAGCTGTCAAGGCGCATCGTCATAACCAATGTTGTCCGCAACTGGATGCGCAATATCAACAATGCGATTCAGATGACCAGAGTCAATCACAGACTGCTGGACGACTCCGAGATAGACAAACTTACGGGGCTCAAAAACAGACGCGGCATGGAACACGTTTTGAAAGAGCTGCTGGGTGAGGCAAGCAGGAGCGACTACTTCTATGCGGTCGTATTTGATCTTGACGGACTCAAGCTTATCAATGATAATTACGGCCATACAGAGGGCGATTTCGCTATAACTTCGATAGCGAATGCAGTTTCTCAGGTGACAGGCAGCAATGAAGTGTCTATCCGTGCAGGCGGTGACGAGTTCTATCTTGTCGGTATCAACAAGCACTGCACCGAAAAAACGCTTATTGATAAGGTGAGCCGCTACCGCGCTATCGTTTCGGATATCAATCACACATCCAGCAAGCCCTATGAGATATCCGCAAGCGTTGGCTTCTGTGTAAAGAAGCTGTCAGAGGTAAGCACCGTGGATGATATCATCAGGGAAGCTGACAAGTATATGTATCTCTGCAAGGCTGAAAACAAGAAGCAGCGCCGATAAATAAGATAATACTCCGTTCTTTTTTAGACGGAGTATTCTTTATTATTGGTGTATAAACGGCTGAAATTGACATATTATGTAGGGGAAAGGAGCGGTATTGCATGGATTTCAGATATTGTCCCGATTGTGGAGTAAGGTTGACAATAAGGCATATCCGTGGCAGGGATGTGCGTTACTGTACGGTGTGTGAAAAGCCGCGCTTTGGCGTGTCAGTGCCGTGCGTTATCTGTCTTGTGGTGAACGAGTATAACGAGATAGCGCTGATAAAGCAGACCTACGCTACACATAACAATGTGTGCGTGGCAGGTTTTATAGAGCAGGGCGAGGTGG
>SVMQ01000200.1 GCA_015067375.1 Oscillospiraceae bacterium
AACGGATGTGACCTCATTTCTCAGCACGCTGACTCTATGGGTGCTCCCTCGATATGCGAGGAGAGAGAAGTTCCCAACGTTTCCTACAACGGCTCTACCGTTGCATCCTGCCCCAAAACCTTCATCGTTTCCTCTAAGATCGACTGGGCTCCTTATTTCGTATACATCTGCAACCAGGTTCAGGACGGCAAGGAGATCGACGTTGACTGGACCGGTACTATCGCAACCGGCTCCGTAGTTCTTACCGAGGTTAACGAGCAGGCTGCTGCGGCAAATACTCAGACTAAGATCGACGAAATAAAGGCTAAGCTGGATACAATCCTCTCCGCTTGCTGGAACGAGGACAGATGGATCCGCGGCTACAAGGAGGACGGCACGATCATCGGTCAGCGTACCGATCCCGAGGCTTCCATGTGGCTGAACCCCCAGAGCTGGTCTGTAATCTCCGACTTCGGTACAAAGGAGCAGCAGGAGAAGGCTATGGACAGCGTTTACAGAGAGCTTAACACGCCCTACGGCGCTATGGTAATGTATCCGCCTTATGTAAATCACGGATTCCAGGGCGCTCTGATGCAGTGCTTCAACAAGTGCACCAAGGAGAACGCAGGTATCTTCTCTCAGCCTCAGGGTTGGCTGATCCTTGCCGAGTCCAAGCTGGGTCACGGCAACCGTGCTTACCAGTACTGGACAGAGGCAGCTCCCGCAACCTACAACGACAACGCTGAGCACAGAGTGCTTGAGCCGTATGTATATGGTCAGTTCGTAGAGGGTAAGGATTCTCCCTTTGCAGGACGTGCGCACGTTCACTGGCTGACAGGTACAGCTTCCACTGTAATGGTAGGTACAACAGAAGGTATCCTCGGCCTTAACCCCGAAACAAAGGGTCTTGTTATCGATCCCTCCATCCCCTCTGAGTGGAAGGAATACACAATGGAAAAGACATTCCGTGGCAAGAAGCTTCACGTTACTGTAAAGAACCCCAACGGCTCCGAGCACGGCGTTAAGTCTGTTACCGTAAACGGCGAGAAGATCGAGGGCAAGCTCATCCTTGACTCCATCCTCAAGGCTGAAAACGATATCGTAATCGAAATGTAATTTCAACAGCGCGATCCCGCCTTAACAGGCGGGGTCGTTGTGCGTAAAAAACAGGAGGCAATCAATATGTTTTGTCCCAAATGTGGAAATCAGATGAACGATGACGCAACCTTCTGCAGCGTGTGCGGCGAAAGACAGACTGCTTCAACACAGCAGGCTGCGCCAGTTCAGCAGTACACTGCACCTGCTCAGCCCATCGCACCCGTACAGCCCCAGCAGGGTGAGGCTGTCGCAAAGAAAAAGGGCGGAAAAACAGTTCTCGTTATCATACTTATAGTGCTTATCGTTGCGGCGCTTGCAGCAGGCGCGATATTCCTGCTGCCGAAGCTGCTCAACAAGAACAGCGACACGCAGACCTACGATCACCTTGCGTTCGTTGATGGCGTTGCGATATACAATGGTCAGGTCGTAGAGGATGGCGATGATATTCGCGGTGATATCAGATTCGCCTCGTTGTCAGGCAATTGCTACGTCACAAATTACGGTTGCGTGATAAAAGACGGAAAAGCATATCAGATCAAAGATTATGGCGATCCTAACGGATTATGTTTTTCAGTTGCCGCATCAGGTGACGGCGTGGCATACTTAGCCAAAGGCAGCGGTATCAATCAGCTTGATACAAATACAGGCAACATAACTAAAATAGAAAAAGATGGCGGCTTTTACGGCGTTGTTATATCTCCAGACGGAAAGACTGTGCTGTATTCCAATGGAGAGCAAGCATTTCTTTACTGCGACGGCAAAAGCGAGCGCATGATGAAAGGCGAAATGAACAGGCTTGCTGTCGTGGCTGTAGCTAACGGCGGAGAGTATATCCATCTGCTGGATATGATCAACTGGACATACTATTGTCTGAACAAAGACGGCGATAAGCTGTATAAACGCGAAAATATTTCCGCGACTATTGCTACTAACTATAATAACACTCAGGTCCTGTTAATGGATCGTGAGGATGATAACCTGAAAATAATCTACGATGCTGTTGAAGATAAAGATACTGAAATAACAAGTTCCGATTCTTTGATGAGCTCTGTGCATCCTGTCGGCGCTCAGAGCTTCTCATATGATTACTACCGCGATTTTGCTAGCACACACGGACATATCGCCAAAGTAGCATATTTTAACGTTGAAAGCCTCAGTGATTGTTATTATACTCATTATCAGGGCAACGGCATCGGAAAGATAGAAGGCGATGAGATGAAAAGTATATTTGACGATGACACCAAATATACGATAAAAGTCCTTTCCGACGACAGTATCGTTGCGTTTGGAATAGATCGTGAAAATGGCGGAGAGCTTGTCATGATCCGCGATGATGAAGAGGAAAAGATCGACAGTGGCGTAATGGGCTTTGGCGTTTCACTTGACGAAAAGACGATCTACTATTTCACCAAGGACGAAAAGCTCATGATGTACCGCAAAGGCAAAAGCACTGAGATCGACGATGATGTCTGCGTTGAGAATTATTTTGATGGTCTGTCTGCTATCGGAGTAACTATACCTATGATCGTCGGAAATGATATCATCCTTTACGGCAAGAACGACGGCGAGGTATATATGTATAAGGACGGCAAAACAGAAAATGCCGACGATATGGATTTTGACCCTGTTGATGTTATGGCAGGTTACCTTGCATGGGCGCCGCGTCTTGAAACAAATTTGGCATCCATGTCGCGGAACAGCGCTCTTTTCCTGACCACTCCCTATCTTCCCTATATGGATGGCAATGATTATTTCGTGATGGATGCAAAGGGTAATATCACAGAGCTTGATCCCTGAGATATGTTCAATGTATACAAAAATCGTATAATTTAATCGACAACTCCCGTTTTTACGACGGGAGTTAATTTTTGTTGCATTTTTCCCGACTTTCATGTTGACAATTGCTACAGTTTATGGTAAAATGTTAACAAGTAATATACAATATTGCTGAATACATATTTAGGGTGGATAACATCATGAAAAAAATCGGCACAAAATTATCGCTTGCTTTCTGTGGATTCCTTGCAGCGACGATCATATTTGTTGTTGCGGTTTCTATCTTCCTTTCCGCTGAACACAGCGACTCTGCTATGCAGAATATGTCCAGATCAAGTCTGAGCGTTGTTGAAAACGAGGTAATGGATCAGCTTGAGCGTCTGGAAAACATCTACAAGAACATCGATTCCAGAGGTCTTGTCGGTGACGCGGTACTCAGCGGCGATTCCACAACGCTCGCTACCGAATGGGGCAACTATGCCTCCTATCAGAGCGATTTCGCTGCATTCGCAAAAAAAGACGGCACAGTTATCTGGAGTACTTCAGGCTACAAACTTGCAGACCCCGATTTCGCAGCTATCTCAGAGGGCCAGATGATCAAGGGCATCATCGTTGACTCTCAGGCAGGTCTGACACTGCAGTATGTTACTCCTGTAGTTATGTTTGACACTGTTATCGGCTCTGCTATCATCGGTATGGATCTCGCTGAATGTACATACCTCGATGAGATAAAGACCCTGACAGGTGCAGAGGCAACACTGTTCTTCAATGACACAAGATATGCTACCACAGTAGTTGATAATGAAGGTCAGAGAGCTGTCGGCACTACCATGTCTGACGCAGTCAAGAAAGCTGTTATCGAAAAGGGCGAGGAGTATCAGGGTACAGCAGATATCCTCGGTCAGAAGCACTATGTTGACTACGAGCCTATGCTTGATATAAACGGCAATATCGTCGGCGCTTATTTCGCAGGCTTCTCTTCCGCACAGAATGATAAGGATTTCCTTATCATGACTCTTATATGCATTGGTATTGCAGCTGTCGGCGCAATAGCTTCCATCGCTGTAATGGCAGTAGTTCTCAGAAAAATGATCACCAAGCCCATCGGAGAGGCAGCAGCGCTTGCCGATAACATGAGCAAGGGTAATCTTAATGTAGCGGACTCTACATTCAAATTTGCGGATGATGAGATCGGCAGATTTGTAATGCAGCTCGAAAGCACCAAGCACACACTTAACTCGTACATAGGCGATATATCCCGTATCCTGTCTATGATGGCAGAGGGCGATTTCACCGGTGTTCCGTCTGTTGATTATGTAGGAGATTTCGTGGAGATCCGCACATCCTTCGAAAAGATCCAGGAAACACTCCACTTTATCATCACAAACATGAACGCCTCCGCTGACGATGTAATGAGCGGCACCAATCAGATCGCTGACGGCTCTCAGATGCTGGCAGAGGGTACAACAAGACAGGCTACCGCTATCGACGAGCTGTCCTCCAGCCTCGCAAGCATCTCCGAAAAGG
>SVMQ01000201.1 GCA_015067375.1 Oscillospiraceae bacterium
GCATGGCGTCAGCTTATGATAGAGTTCTGCAATATTTCTGACGAAAACATCGGCTACTACGCAACAGACGGCGATGTAAATGCGTTTGTATGTACAACAGGCTCGGTATGTATCGACTATCTCCCCGGCGGAAGTGTTATAAACAATCTCAGCGACCCAAATGTCACAAGAGCTGTTGAATACCTCTCGGAAATGGGAAGAAACGGTCTGCTCTACCCCACCAGCCACCCCTACGGAGCATGGGTATCTCCTCAGGTATTCGCACAGCACTGCGATAAGATACTCTTTATCGGACTTGAACCCGAATGGGGCTATATCGCTATGACCGAAAATGTGCAAAACTTCTCAGGTGTTGAGAACGACATTCACGACACTGTTTCGGATTTTGCGTTTGTGCCTTATCCCCGTGACCCCGAGGCTGACGCTTATTATCAAGGCTCCAACTGCTTTGGCTATATGATACCAAAGGGTGCAAAGAATCTCGATGGAGCAGTTGAATTTATCATGTGTAACCGTCTTTTTGATACTGATGAAGCTATTCAGGCTGATGTACGTAAAGAGCACATTGCACCAGAAAAGATAACCTACACCGCAGGCGACTATGCAGGTATGCAGAAGTGGCGCATAACATGGGACGAAAAGCTCTATGATCTTTGGGTAGAAATGCGCGACCCCGATGTGTTTGATTTTGTATTTGAAGATCTGTACGGCTTCGGCTCTGATATGCAGAAATACATCGGTCAGTCTATTATTGACTGCACCTTCGGCGAGGAGTCATGGACTCAGCGCTCTGCCGAGGTAATGCCTATGGTACAAGCACTGGTTGACGAATATTCAGTCAAATAATCGCACGCAATAAATTAAACATAACAATTGCCCGCAGGCTGAAACCTGCGGGCAAAACTTATCTATAATAATATAGCTGATCTGTATCAGCTTCATATTATTCGCTTTTGCCGCTTCTTATCTGTGTCGGCGTAAGCTCATAGTATTCATGCAGCTTTCTGCTCATGTCGTTTGCACAGCAAAACCCTGTCACAGCGGCGATCTCAGTGAATTTCATAGCAGTGTGCCGTATCAGGTCATAAGCTCGCGTGCAGCGTATATGTGACAAATATTCCCTCGGAGACATTCCTGTTTCTGCTTTGAATGTATGGGAAAGATAGCCCTCGCTTATAAAATTGTCCCTTGCTATCTCGCTGATCTTTATTCCCTCAGCGTAATTCTCCTCAATAAAGCTGCGAACTCTGTCAGTGAGCTTTTTGCCTGCTTTTTGTGTGCCATGCTCCCTATGCGGCCTCACCTGTTCATGCAGCACAGAAAGAAGCCCCAGTGCTGCGCTAAGCTCCCCGTAAATATTAGCGCCGTTTTCAAAGATATCTGTCATACGCTCAAAGCATCGCTTTATTTGCGGAACATCACGCAGGATAATTATTCCGTCTTTGCTTATGTCAGTAAGCATTGCGAAAAGATCGGGACGCACCAGCTGTTTTCGCAGCTCCCACGGGTTTATCATTGCGATATAACGATGGTATTCCATATCAACAGGCACTTTCGTCATATGGTGCTGTCGGCTTTTTATCAGCACGCAGTCGTTCTTGCATATATGATAGGTCGTATCCTTTACGGTAACGTCAAGCTCGCCCTCTACTATGTACATAAGCTCACATGAGGTATGCGCATGGCTTACGCCGAAAAGCGGGTTTTCGTAGTATCTTGAATGTTCGATTATTGCCATATTGATCACCTCAATAACAGTGTAGCATATTTCTGCACAACATTCAATGCTTTTACAGCAGATTTTCTATATAAATCAGCAGATTATATAATGAGCAGCACACGAAATTGTAATAAAATATAAGCAACAACAAGCATCGGAAATCAGTCATGTACAGCAGAAAATTTATGATGCACAGGAGGAACGCTATGAAAAGAAAGGTCATTAGCTGCATCATCAGCGCAGCAGTAATCACATCGTCCTGCGGCTGCTCAGGCAACACACCGACAAGCTCAGAGGAGCAGCTCACATCTGAAAACACGTCAACATCAACCACATCGGAAACAACCTCATCGACACAGCCCGTTGATGATACTCCTGCGGTCACTCCTGCAGATGTTTCGCTTGACGGACAGGTGCGCGTATCACCGCTCAACGCTTCCACAACAAACGGCGGCAGCTTCGAGGGCTGGGGTACAAGTCTTTGCTGGTGGGCAAACAGGATAGGCTACTCCGACAGTCTGTCGCAGCAGGCAGCAGACCTGTTTTACGGCGACGACGGACTTGACCTCAACATAATGCGATACAATATCGGCGGCGGCGATGATCCAACACATCATCACATCACCCGTACAGACTCTGCCGTTCCCGGTTGGCTGGTGCTTGACGAGGCAACAGGCGAGTTCGTTTACGACTACACCGCTGACGCAGGTCAGCTTAATGTTCTCAAACGCTGCGCGGAAGCCTCGGGCGAGGACGCATGGGTAGAGGTGTTCAGCAATTCTCCGCCCTATTTCATGACAGTGAGCGGCTGCTCTTCAGGAAACACTGACGCATCTGTCAACAATATCAAGGACGAATGCTACGGCGATGTAGGCGAATATCTCGCACACGTTTCTGCATACATAAACAACGAGCTTGGCGTAAAGGTCGACAGTATCTCGCCCATGAATGAAGCCAACACCAATCACTGGGGCGCTTTCAGCAATAAGCAGGAGGGCTGCCATGTTGACGCGGGAGAGTCGCAGTCTACACTTATCATCGAGACTGCAAATGCGATGGAAAGATACGGTCTTGGCGATGTTTTGGTCATCGCGAGTGACGAAACTGCGCCCGATAAACAGGTTGAAGAATACAAGACTTTCTCTGCTGAGGCTCTTGAGAAGATAGACCGCATAAGCACTCACACCTATGGAACAAACGGCATTGAGGAGCTTGGCGCGCTCGCAAAGAAAGAGGGCTTCAACCTCTGGATGAGCGAGGTTGACGGCAGCGGCACCGCAGGTGAGGAAGCAGGCGAAATGGGCGCGGCACTCTGGTTTGCCCAGAAGATAATTTATGATATCAACAAGCTCTCCCCCTCTGCGTGGGTAATGTGGCAGGTAATCGACAGCCATATCAGCATCGAGGGATACAACGGCAACAAGGACTCGGGAATGCCCGACATAACAGGCGGCTTCTGGGGCACTGCGGTAGCCGACCATGACAATGATACTATCATACTTACACAGAAATATTACGGTTTTGGTCAGTTTACGCGCTATATCCGACCCGGCGCAACTCTTATCCACTGCGATGACAACACTCTCGCAGCCTATGACAAAGATAAAGGCGAGCTTGTTATCGTTGCGGTGAACCCCTATGCTGACGACAAGACATATAATTTTGACCTTTCGCAGTTTACAGCACTCGGCGAAAACGTTGATGTCACACGCACCAGCGGCGATTCCGCAAGCGGCGAGCAGTGGGCGCAGCTTGACAGCATAAAGGCGCACTCCGAGGGCTTTGTTGCAGAGCTTAAAGGCAACTCCATCACGACCTTTGTTATGAAAGGTGTGCAAATGGGAGATGTAAGCGTTAGCGAGATATCTCTTGAAAATGCGACAGTTGAAGCGCCCGCAGGCATTGACGGAAGCTCTGCCGAAAGCGTGATAGACGGCGATATGGTGACATATTACGACGGCGATGTTGACAGCTATATCATCATTGACCTCGGAGCAGACACAGAGTTTGACATCATCGGCTATACTGCTGTACAAGGACAGGAAAGCAAAATGCAGAGATGCCGCTTCCACGGCTCTACAGACGGCGAAAACTGGGAACAGCTCACAATACTGAGAGCCGACCCGCTAAGCGGCGAAATGAATGAGCTTATACTCCCCAACACAGTAAACTATCGTTATCTGAAATTCGACTATCCAAAGAGCACAGAAAAAAGGATCTTCGGCTGCTGCATTGCTGAGATTGCCTTGTACAAAATAGACTGACATATAACAAAACGCCCGCAGGACTCAAAACCTGTGGGCAAAGCTTTTTAATATCACACCCAACAAACCGAGTTTATTCAGCTGACTGAAGAAAGCTTGAAAATCCGCCGAGAATATGTTATACTCATAACAGTTCAAAATATGCCAAGAAAGCGGTAAAACATCATGGATAACGAAAACAACAAGCAGATCCCCGAAAAGGTAAAAAACAGCAAATGGCTGATAGCCGCCTTGTGCGTTATGGGAATCGTGATAATCGCACTGGTGATCGCACTTATCGTGACTAACCTGCCCGAAAGCACTCCCGAAGCTTCCGCAAGCAGCGGCACATCACAATCTAATACCTCCGCGACATCGCAGTCATCTTCTGTGGCCGA
>SVMQ01000202.1 GCA_015067375.1 Oscillospiraceae bacterium
TACAATGAGTGCTGTTTTCATCGTTATTTTCTCCGCTTATTGAACGGACTCAACGCACATCATAATAAAACTCGTCCGCCGCCTGTCTGTCCTTGCCTGTGAATATCCTTTTTGTGAGCTTGTGATTCTTGATCAGGTACCAGTCACCGAACTCATCGAACTTGCGGCTGGAGGTCAGCACAACTCCATTTTTGAGCGTGCCGTATTTCTTGCCGTATCTTTCACCGAGAGCTTTCAAGCGCCTTGCGAAATCAGCGTCCTCAAGGCTTACAAGACTCTCGTCAAATCCGCCTATCTTATCAAAAGCCTTTCTGCTGAACCAGAACATGGTGGCTGAAATAAAACCGCCGCTCTTTATCATGGTCGGCAGGAGATTGAGCGCCACATATGCGCCCGAAATCGCAATACTAAGCGACATGCGGTCGAACATTGGTATAGCTCCGCCGCCGATGTATTTTCCTGAGCGCAGCAGCTCCTTTATCTCGGCAAGGGCGGTCTTATGCATCACGCTGTCTGCATCAATGGTGACGATCACCCTACCATTTGACGCTCTTACTCCAGCATTTCTGATACTGCTGATGCATTTATCGCTGTTCTCCAGCACTTCTACACCGTAGCGCCTTGCGATATCCGCTGTTCTGTCGGTGCATCTGTTGGCTACAACGATGATCTCCACTTCATCGGAGATCTCTCTTGCCGCTATCTTTATCGACTTCAGACATTTTCCTATATATCTTTCCTCATTATGCGCAGGTATTATCACTGAAATTAACATAAAGCACCTCCTCACTTGCCAAAATACTCCTCAAACACATCATCCGCATAGGTTACTGCCACCTCGGGATAAGCATAGCCCTTTATATCCGCCACTTCCCTTGCGGTCTGCGAGAACAGCGACTTAGTTTCACACAGCGCGGCTATCATATCTGCCCTGTCATAATGCGCAAAGCATTTCGGCAGAGCAGCCTTTATGCCCTCGTCTGCCCAGCGGTCGAGAAATCTTCCGTCATGCCAGACATCGCTTGCATACTTGCTTACGGTGTACATCTCCAGCATTTTCAGAAGATGGTTTTTGAGATACGCGTCAATGCACATCTTCGCAGTCCAAAGCTCGCCACGCAGTATCTTCTTACCTGCCCATACGACATGGAAGCAGAAATCATTCACAAGATTTATGTACTCGGATTCGGAAAGCCCGTTGTATCTCACCTCATGGCTCACATGCTCGCTCAGCAACTCTCCGATGCTCATCGAATCATACAGCACGGCATAGCCTCTGTTGCACACCCAGCCTGCAACGCCCTCTTTTGTGGCAGCAATAAGCTGTTCGGGCGTGAAAACTATCATATCCACATCGAGAGCATTTTTGTACAGCACTCTCCGCTCCTTGCCGCCACCCAGAGTTGGCTCAACAAAGGATATCCGCATATCACCAAGCCGCTCGGGAATATCGCCGTACAGCCACTTTTCCGTGTCCTCTGCCGCAATTATCAAGTCGAGGTCGGAGTATTCATCAGCCTTTACCTCGCTCCTTGTTGACGAGCCGATGGCAATTACTGCCTTTATACCCTCGTCGACATTGGCAAGTTCGAGTATCCTGGCCTTTATCTCTGCATATCTGTCCTGCATCTTATCACTGCCTTTCTATTTGATATGTATGGGTAAAGTATACCATATTTTTATTACTTATGCAACAAAAAACCTACTATGATCTGCACAACAAACAGCAAAGCTCCCGAGCGTTTCGGGAGCTGTTTTGTTATTCACTGAACTTATCCATTACAGCTGATCTGTCCACACTCTTGCCACTGGTTTGTTTTTAAACAAAGATAGCGCCAGCGAGGGACAGTGGTGAATACAGCGGTAGCAGTTCATACAATCCGCCTTGCTTATCACGGGATAGCCATCTTTCAAAGAGATCGCTCCCATCGGGCAATCCCTCTGACACTTGCCGCATTTTATACATCTTTCTTCATGGAGATATATCGGGAAAGTTGAATTCCTGCCCAGTATCTTGTTGGGATAATTCAGCGGTGCATACCACTTAGAGGACGGAATATCAGGCTTTGAACTTGACTTCAGCCTGCTTATAAATATGCCAATATCCTTTCTGATCTTCGACTGTATATCCTTTTCATTCTTAAACCAGCATTCCATAAACGGTACGAGGAGCATTCCATCTGTTGCGGAGCAGCGATAGCTTGCACAATGCAGTGGTATGAGCTTATGTCTTATGCACTCTTTTGCCAGAATACGCAGACAGTTTTCCGAATACAAGCCGCAGGTCGCAAAAAGAAACGCAGGTATATTTCTTCCCAGAGTTAGCTTTTCAAGAAAGCTCATAAGCGGTCGTGCAGGCTCGGAATGATATGTAGGCGTACCCATTATAACAGCCGAATAGCTGTCGATATTAAAATTATCAGGGAGCCTTTCAACTGAATATATCTCTGTCGGAATCTTTGGAGTAATGCTTCTGATATATTCTGCAACAGCCCTTGTGTTGCCGACTCCTGAAAAATAAATTATCAAAACAGGTTTCATTTTGCCCCCTGTATCCTCTCCATCTGCATAAGCCAATCAGTGATAGCTTCGATGTTTTCTTCTATCGGCTTAGTACCGTCCACTTTTATCACAGGAATATCCATTGTGTCCAGCCAGTCCGTCACGGTCTTATCCGTGCGTTTTTCGATCAGGTCATAGAACGCTTTTTCTCTTTCGTATAAGTCGCCGCCCTCGCATACTCTGTCACCGAATTTGTCATAAGCACGCTGACGGACACGCTTCATTCTTGTTTCCTTTGGCACGCTCACGAACACTGCGCAGGTGAACATTGCCGCGATCTGTTCACTGTAATTTCCTCGCACAGATGCGAATATCAGGTCGTCATGCTTATTCAGGTCATCGTATAAAAGGCTTACGACCTCTTCCTGAGTTCTCTGCACTGCATAGAGATAATCGGGGTCGGTCTTCGGGAAATAGTAGTCCTCAACATCTCTGAACTCCCAGCCTGTTTTTTCTGCCAGTGCCTTTCCGAGTGTGCTTTTTCCTGCACCGTTGCCGCCGCATATTATTATTTTATGTGCCATCTGTAACGCTTCCTTGCCGTTAATTATTCCTCTGGTATGCACATATTGTACCATTATTGCAGCCAAAAATCAAGTCTGACGGCATTGCTTACGTAGCAGAAATCGGCGGAGATATTTCACTCCGCCGATTGCATTGACAGTATGTACTAATAGAATCATTCAGAAATATTGAAAAATTCCATTGAGCCTTTTACAAGAGAATCTATCAATTCTTTATGCTTCAAATACTCATCATAATCATCAAGTCTGAGATGATACTCCTTCCATCGAGATTTATATGTAATCTCAAGCCCTACATTCTCGCATTTCTGCATGATATCGATATCCTCGTTACCCTTAAACAGCAGATACAAATAATTCTTTCTCGGACGGAACATAAGGAAGTTCTTTGATATTCCATCTTTTGACATACCAATATAAAACTTATTATATTTCAGCTCATAACCGCTAGCATACTCTTTAACACTGTTAAATATAGAATCTACATTCTTCAATGTCTTTGACGTACTACGACTCTCCCAGTACTTTCTGTCAGTGATTTCATATTGATCATCAGAATCAGTCGCAACGCTTACTCTATCCAACACCTTTGTAAATGATAGCAGAATATCATCACCCTGTCTGTATGCCGACATCTGTAAGGCAATCAATGGTATAGAACCATTAAACAGTGAAATAACATTCATAAATCTGCCTGTAATTTCTTCAGCAACTATAACTGCACAATGATCATACTGTGGGTAGCGTTTCTTTTCCGTATCCCAATATTCAATAGTTCTGATAATATGGCTCGGGTCAGTTGCTCCCAACTGCACCTCAACCTCATATCTTGTTCCGTCATCATCAGTGAGTAGCAGATCCAATCTTCCACCCAAAGGCTGTATTTTTTCACGTTTAATGGAGGTAAGTTCCCCTAATCCCAAAACAGATGGATCTTCGAAAATAAACTGTTGTATTGCATCCTCGTTTATCTCGTTGCAGTTCTTCAAAGAAATTGTATTCATTTTCACAAGTTTAGCCATATATCGTTACCCCCGTCCGCAGAATCTCACTTTCTATCACCGAGCCCGGCTCGATATCCTGAATGTCGATAAGGTCAACAGGGCAGTCCACCGAGCTGCACACATCCTCCAGAAGTCCGAAGAACGACAGACCTTTCAGACCGCTGTCGACCATGATATCAAGGTCGCTGCCTGCGGAGGAATTTCCCCTGCTTGCCGAGCCGAAAAGTACGACCCT
>SVMQ01000203.1 GCA_015067375.1 Oscillospiraceae bacterium
TGCAGGAAATCCATTGCTCATCGACCTTGACGAGCTTGTCGAAAACGGCTACATCACACGTCAGATGTGCGAGGCTGCGGATTACGGTGCAGACCCATCCTATGTTGATTACGAGAAAGTAAATCAGACCAAGACCCAGCTGCTGCGCGAGGCTTTCAAGAGCTTCACAGATGATGTCGGCTACACCTCTTTTGTAATGCAGGAGAAAGACTGGCTGGAGGATTACGCGCTGTTCACCGCGCTGAAAAATAAATTCGGCGGCAAGCCTTGGACAGAATGGGACGAGGACATAAAGCTTCGCCGGCCTGATGCAATGGCGCGCTATAAGGAAGATCTGAAAGAGGAGATGCGCTTTGTAAAATTCGTGCAGTACATCTTCTTCCGCCAGTGGGACAGATTCCACCGCTATTGCAACAAAAACGGAATACAGATAATCGGCGACATCCCGATATATGTTTCCCCCGATTGTGCTGACGTTTGGGCGCAGCCTGAGCTGTTTGAGCTTGACGAGCGGAGAAATCCGCGCCGCGTCGCTGGTGTGCCGCCCGATTACTTCTCCGCAACAGGTCAGCTTTGGGGCAATCCGCTCTATAACTGGGACGCAATGAAAAAGGATGGCTACAAATGGTGGCTCAAGCGCATAGGCAAGGCAAACGACTGCTTTGATATGCTGCGCATCGACCATTTCCGCGCATTCGACACCTATTACGCTATCCCCTATGGTCACAAGACCGCGGAAAAGGGCACATGGGAAAAAGGCCCGGGAATGGATCTGTTCAATGCGATAAAATACGACCTCGGTGATGTCAACATCATAGCCGAGGATCTCGGAGATATCTTCGACAGCGTAAAGGAATTGCTGCGCGACAGCGGCTTCCCGGGAATGAGAGTGCTGCAATTCGGCTTCAATCCCGAAAGCAACGACAACGACCATCTCCCCCATCGTTATCCCGAGAACTGCTGCTGCTACACAGGTACGCACGACAACGCGACCATAATGCAGTGGTACAAGGAGGCTGACGACAAGTCGCGCGCAATGGCAAAGCGCTACCTCAAGCCGCGCCTTTTCGAGAGTATGTACAAATGCTTTATCCGCAATGCCTATGCAAGTGCAGCAAGACTTGCGATCATCCCGATGCAGGATGTCATGGGTCTTGGCAAGAGCGGACGAATGAACGTTCCATCAACTCTTGGCGGCAACTGGAACTGGCGCATGAAGCACGGCGCTACCACATCCGCAAGAGCAGCGTATCTGAAAGACCTTGCAGATACTTATTACAGATAAGACCAAACGCAGTATCGTTACGATACTGCGTTTCTTGCTTATATTACACAGACAGATGCTTGTATGCCGCCGTCTTTCTGTATTTGCCCAAATCCTCGCTGCTTCGGTATTCGCGCATTGCGTCGATATCGAACTCCGCATATACGATGCCGTCGTAAAGCTCGTCGGCTGCAGCTATCTCATTGTCGGCATACCCCCACACCATAGGACTGAATGCACAGGAGCAGCCGCCTGTTTCCGAGTGAGGATTCGCCATGGCTATCCCCACCATATTCTGCATTGCTTCAACAGAAAGCTCACGCAGTCTGAACGGCTTCATATCACCGCAGTCATTCGGCACAAGTATCAGCTCCGCACCTTGCAGCATAAGCTCGCGTGCGCTTTCGGGATACTCTCGGTCGTAGCATATCATGATACCGATTCGCACTCCGTCAAAGCTGCATACACGAAATTCGTTGCCGCTCTCAATGTAACGCTCAAGGCTGAAATCACAGGTATGCACCTTGCTGTATTTAAGCAGCAGCGACCCGTCGCGCCCGATAAGATATGCGGAATTCCGCGGATACCGCTTCCCTTTTGAAAAGCCTGTTATCACAACTCCGATACCAAGCTCCTTTGCCACGCGGCTTATCTCAGCAAGATAAACACCGTCATCGGTCAATGCATTTTCATTCCACTTTATGAATTCGTCATCCTGCTCTATCTCTTCCACAGGGCATAGACTCTCACATATCAAGGGAAATCGATAGGATGTCAGAAAACACTCGGGAAACAGCACTATATCCGCACCGCCCTGCTTCGCCTGCCTGATAAACTCAACAGCGACACGCGTATTCACCTGCACATCCATATCCGTAACACGATGCTGCACCAATGCTATCTTCATAGTTATCTGCTCCAGTATTTTCTATCAAGACTGCGGTAGCTTATCGCCTGAGAGAGATGCTCCTTGCAGATATCCTCGCTGCCTGCAAGATCGGCACAGGTGCGCGCTACCTTCAGTATCCTGTCGTATGCTCTCGCAGACATTCCGAGCTTATCGAAAGCGCGATGCATCATGTCCTCCGCATCAGGAGTAAGCCTGCACACCTCCGCGATTATGTCAGAAGTTATACCGCTGTTGCTCTTGATCGCTGTACCCTCAAAGCGCTTCGCCTGTATATCGCGTGCGCGCTGTATACGCTCTGCGATAGCCGCGGAGCTTTCCTGCGGTGTGCGATGTGAAAGATCGTTATACTCCACAGGCTTGACCTCTATCTGAATATCTATCCTGTCCAGCACAGGCTGTGATATCTTGTTGAGATAGCTTGTGACCTGCATCTGAGAGCAGCTGCACTTCTTTACGGGATTACCGTAGTTTCCACAGGGACAGGGATTCATCGCCGCAACCAGCATTATATCACAGGGATAGCACGCAGAGCCGCTCGCCCTCGAAATATTGATCTCGCCGTTTTCGAGCGGCTGACGCAGCGTTTCAAGCACCTTTCTGTCAAACTCGGGAAGCTCGTCAAGAAACAGCACACCATTATGCGCAAGTGATATCTCACCGGGGCGCGGAATGCTTCCGCCGCCGACCAGTCCCACTGCAGACGCCGTATGACTTACCGAGCGAAAAGGTCGCTCCGTCACAAGCGGCTCAGCAGGGTCGATTATGCCTGCGATAGAATGTATCTGTGTGGTTTCTATGCTCTCGGCAAAGGTTATCTTCGGCAGTATCGAGGGAATGCGCTTCGCAAGCATAGATTTACCCGATCCCGGAGGGCCTAGCATAAGTATATTATGTGAGCCTGCAGCCGCAGTTTCGATAGCGGATTTCGCACTGTGCTGTCCCATTACCTCTGCAAAGTCAGCAGCGCGTCTGATAGCCTTTTCGGAGGGCACATACTTCTCCTCAGGCGCAAGCCCTGTTCCCTTGCGCAGAAAATCCACCAACTGCGACAGATGCTCCACTCCATATACCTGTATACCTTCTGCAACAGATGCCTCCTTTGCATTCTGCTTAGGAAGAAAAACGCGCTTCGCTCCGTCCTTTGCCGCGGTCAGCACCATGCTCAGCGCACCATTTACAGGCGCCAGTCCGCCATTCAATGACAGCTCTCCTATAAATACGCTGTCATCCAGCTCCGCTTCTATCACCCGTCCAAGCTTCATCAGCGCAACCATTATAGGAAGATCGAACATAGAGCCGATCTTTTTAACGCTTGCAGGTGCAAGGTTTACCGTCACCCTGCCGTTCAGCAGGCTGTTCAGCTCCATCTGACCAAGTGCGGAGCGTATACGGGATTTGCTCTCCTGCACCGCAACATCGGGCATTCCGACTATATCAAAAGTCGGCTGACCCGAGGAGATGCTTGCCTCCACCATTACCGCAAATGCGTTTAACCCGAACAGTCCCACGCTGTTGACCTGACTGAACATCACGATCCCTCCCGAATATCACTTTGCTTTAGTATATCATACCTGCAGAGCGAATGCTCTGTAAAACGGCGACAGCCGTTGTCTGCGTAGCAGACAGGTTATCATTCAATAAACACTCAGCCATCGAAATCTTTGATTTCGCAAATGGCGTGTGTTTATTATATCATACCTGCAGAGCGAATGCTCTGCGAAACGGCGACAGCCGTTGTCTGCGTAGCAGACGGGTTATCATTCAATAAACACTCAGCCATCGAAATCTTTGATTTCGCAAATGGCGTGTGTTTATTATATCATACCTGCAGAGCGAATGCTCTGCAAAACGGCGACAGCCGTTGTCTGCGTAGCAGACAGGTTATCATTCAATAAACACTCAGCCATCGAAATCTTTGATTTCGCAAATGGCGTGTGTTTATTATATCACACCTGCAGAGCGAATGCTCTGCAAAACGGCGACAGCCGTTGTCTGCGTAGCAGACGGGTTATCATTCAATAAACACTCAGCCATCGAAATCTTTGATTTCGCAAATGGCGTGTGTTTATTATATCATATCTGTCACCAAAACACAACCTATCACGCTTTGAATCTATAC
>SVMQ01000204.1 GCA_015067375.1 Oscillospiraceae bacterium
TTTCGGGCTTGAAGAAGCCACTGACCGCTGCGGTGATACTGTTTATCTGCGAGAATGTGCCGATACCGAACAGACCCACGAAAACACCGAACAGCGCGAATACCTTTGCAAGCCACTTCCACTTCTGTCCCATTCCGTTTTCGATGTAGTAGAACGGACCGCCAAGCTTGTTGCCCTCAGAGTCGGTGATGCGGTACTTTACCGCAAGCATACCCTCAACGTATTTTGTCGCCATTCCGAACAGTGCCGCTATCTCCATCCACAGCAGCGCACCGGGGCCGCCCAAGCATATCGCGGTAGCAACGCCGACGATGTTGCCTGTACCTATAGTTGCGGAAAGAGCCGTACACAGCGCGCCGAAGCTCGTTACGTCGCCGTCGCCGCCCTCCTCGTTCTTCACCATGAATTTTAGCGCCTTGCCGAGATGTCTGAACTGCACTCCGCGCGAGCATATCGTCATCCATATACCACCCAACAGGATAAGCACGATAAGCGGTATGCTGATGAAGTTGCTTATGCTGTTTAGCATACTCATGAGTGCTGATTCTTCCGCTGCTTCAGCAGCTGCCTCGGTGGTCGCCTCTGCCGTTGCGGCAGATATCAATGTTATTATGTTCATATTTACTCCGTTTTTGTGTTTTTGCTGTTGTATATCTGATGCGAGCAGTAAAAGCACGTTTCGCCGTCATAGAAATTTACCATTATGACAAGCTCCTGTACCGCTCCGCTTTCTACCATCGAAACAAGAGCACTGTAGGTCGATGCGTCAGGGTCATCTGTTATCTCGTATTCCTCGGGTGAAAGTATCTTTCCGTCTGCCTGTACTATTATGTACTCATCATAGTCGTCGTCCCAGTCCGAATAAGCAGTTGTGCAGTACAAGCCATCATAAGCCTGCTTGTACTCGGTATGCGACACATCTGCAGGCATACCGCCCAATACGGTAACTCCAGAAGGCTCTCCGCTGTCCACTTTGCCACACACATATTGCGTCGCTATATAATCAGTTTCCTCGATCGTTTCAGTGTAAACAAGGTATGCAGTAGGATCTTCGTCAGACTGCGACAAATACTCTTCCCATTCGCAAAAGTCCTCGCCTAGCGTTTCAGCAATTTGCTCCTTATCCTGTGTAAGATCTACAGTCTTGCCGTTTACCGTGATGATCTCCAGACCATCGCTTTTGCTATCCGCACAGGCGCAAAGCGACCAAGCCGCTGTCACTGCAAGGATAAGCGCTGAAAATCTTTTCATCATTCCAGTCTCCAGTCGATAGGCTCAATACCATTAGCTTTAAGAAACTCATTAGCCTTTGAGAAGTGCCTGCACCCGAAAAATCCGTTGTACGCGGACAGCGGACTGGGATGTGCGCACTGCAGCACGAGATGCGCGCGGTTGGTGATAAGCTTCGCTTTTGCGCGCGCGTTGCCGCCCCACAGGATGAACACTATCGGCTGCTGTCGCTCGTTGAGCAGCTCTATCACGCGGTCGGTGAGCTGCTCCCAGCCCTGTCCGCGGTGGCTGTTCGCCTGTCCCTCGCGCACTGTAAGCGCGGTGTTAAGCAGCAGCACGCCAGACTTAGCCCATGCTGTAAGCTCGCCGTGAGATGGCGGCTGTATACCGAGATCGGCATTCAGCTCCTTAAAGATATTCTGCAGCGACGGCGGAGGCTGTACTCCCTTTTTCACCGAGAAGCACAGACCATGCGCCTGACCGACGCCGTGATAGGGGTCCTGCCCGAGTATCACTGCCTTTACATCGCCATATGACGTATAGCGCAGCGCATTAAAGATATCATGCATGGGCGGATAGATGTTATATGTACCGTATTCCTTTTTAAGGAACTCGCGCAGGCGCAGATAATAGTCCTTTCTGAACTCGTCAGCAAGCAGCGCGTCCCATTCATTTCCGATGTTTACCATGTTATCACTTCTTTTTCTTCTTGTAGTGAGGATTCTTTGCTCTCTTGGGCTTTACTGAGAAGCCGAAGCTTCCTATTTTCTTGCCCAATGCGAAATATGTTCCGTGCGCATAGGTCATAAGGCCTGCCTTTTCTATCATCAGCCTGCCCTTTTCATCTATGAGATAGTCTGCGATATTGACAGCCACTATCTCAGCAATGAACATATCATGCGAGCCCTGCGGCAGGATGTCTGTCACCTTGCACTCCAGCGAGATGGGACACTGCTCGATCTGCGGCGCGGAAACTATGTTGCTCTTCTGCGGAGTGAGCTTCTGCTTGGCAAGCTTATCCTCATTCTTGCCCGACTTTATTCCGCAGTAGTCCACCTGACGAACGAAATTTGACGGCATCATATTGATGACGAACTCGCCGCTCTCCTTTATAATATTGTAGGAGTTGCGGCTGGGTCTTACGGAGATATAGGTCTTAGGCGGATCAGAGTTTATGATACCCGTCCATGCTATCGTGATAGCGGCAGGTTTTTCAAGCGTACCGCAGGACACCAGCACCGCAGGCACAGGGGCAAGCAGAGTGCCGCCCTTCCATTGTACTTTTTCCATAATATATTCCTTTCACAAAAAAGTTAAGCCGATGCGACATTGTTAAAAAATCGGCAGATACTTTTATATTGTACCATATATTATATATTTTTGCAATAGTCTGTCATGGGCTTTTTCGGACTGCATTTGTGCCACTTGCCTAAAAAAACGCCGAAAAATTTATGCAAAATACCGCCCTTGTAATGTAAACGTTTTACTGGTATAATATAAGTACCGAAACAAATGGTCGGGCGGAGCACGTCCGACAAAAATAATATCTTACGGAGGAACTACCAATGAACTACGGTCATTTCGACGAACTCAACAAAGAGTATGTCATCACCCGCCCCGACACTCCTTCTGCGTGGGCAAACTACCTCGGCTCTCCCGAGTACGGCGCTATCATCTCCAATAACGCCGGCGGCTACAGCTTCGTAAAGAGCGGCGCTAACGGACGTGTTATCCGCTACCGCTTCAACGGCGTAGCAAACGATCAGCCCGGCCGTTATGTGTACATCAAGGACGCTGACACAAACGAATACTGGTCCGCTTCCTGGGCGCCTGTGTGCAAGCCCCTTGACGAGTTCAAGAGCGAGTGCCGCCACGGTACAGCATACACTGTTATCACATCCGAGTACAAGGCTATCAAGTCCGAGGTTACATACTACGTTCCCAAGGATGCCACATACGAGGTATGGGCAGCAAAGATCACAAACAACGACACAAAGCCCAGAAAGCTGAACGTTACAGGCTACTGTGAGTTCGTTAACGATCCCAACTACGAGCAGGATCAGGTAAACCTGCAGTACACACTGTTCATCACACGCACCTACTTCAAGGGTAACTATATCCACCAGATGCAGAACGAGGTATACAACCCCAACAGCGGACGTTTCCTCGGTCTTGCGCAGGCTAAGGCTGACGCATTCTGCGGCGACCGTGATTCTTTCGTAGGCAGCTACAGAAGCTACGCTAACCCCAAGGGCATCGAAGAGGGTCTCAAGGGCGACCTCAACTACAACACCAACTCCTGTGGCGCACTGCAGAGCGACATCGTTCTCCAGCCCGGCGAAACTAAGGAGCTGACATACATTCTCGGCGGCGCAAGAACAGAGGCTGAGATCAGCGCTCTCATCACTAAGTACGACGCCAAGGGCACAGTTGAAAAGGAACTTGCAGAGCTTAAAGAATACTGGCACTCCAAGCTTGCAAACCTGCAGGTAAATACTCCCGACGCAAACTTCAACAACATGGTAAATACATGGAACGCATACAACTGCTTCATTACCTTTATCTGGTCCAGAGCAGCTTCGTTCCAGTACTGCGGTCTGAGAAACGGCTTCGGCTACCGTGATACCGTACAGGATATCCAAGGTATCATCCACCTCGCTCCTGAGATGGCAAAGCAGCAGATCATCTTCATGCTTTCCGCTCAGGTAACAAACGGCGCAGGTCTTCCCCTCGTTAAGTACACACATCAGGCAGGTCAGGAGAACCACCCCGACGAGGAGGACGAGAACACCGCATACGCAAAGGAAACAGGCCATCCCTCCTACCGTGCAGATGACGCACTCTGGCTGTTCCCCACTATCTACAAGTACATCTCCGAGAGCGGCGACAGCGCATTCCTCGATGAGGAGATCTTCTACGCAAACGACGGCGAGAAGGGTACTGTATACGACCACCTCAAGAGAGCTATCGACTTCTCCATGAACCACCTCGGCAACCACGGTATGCCTGCAGGTCTGCACGCTGACTGGAACGACTGCCTCCGCCTCGGCAA
>SVMQ01000205.1 GCA_015067375.1 Oscillospiraceae bacterium
TATCAAAAGAAGCAATATCACAGTAGAAAAGCCCTCTGCCGCATTGCCCATGAAGTAATTGACCAGCGTCTGAACGCCAAGCACTAAAGCAAATATTCCAAAGATAACACCCACTGCAGTTATCAGATGGATGGGCAGATTTGTAAAGCTGGTTATAGAATTTATCGCAAACCTGAAAAGCTTGGCGAAATTCCACTTGGTCTTGCCTGCTGCGCGCGGCTTTACATCAAACTCGATCTTCTCTGTGCGAAAGCCGACCCAGCTTGACAGCGCACGGAAAAAAGTAAGCCGCTCAGGAAGTTCATTCAGCGCGTCCACAGCACGGCGGTCAAGAAGCTTGAAATCGCTTGCACCGTCGAGATTGATACCCGACGAGGACTTCATCATCCTGTAAAAGCCCTTTGCAAACAGCTTGTACATCAGACCTTCCTTGCCGCGCGAAGCCTTGATCGCCTCGACCACCTCAGCGCCGCTCTCCCACATATTGTACATCTTAGGGATAAGCTCAGGCGGATGCTGCAGGTCACAGTCTATCAGCACTGCGCAATCACCCGAAACAGCACGAAGCCCTGCAAATATAGCGCCCTCTTTACCGAAATTGCGCGAAAAGCGGACGCCGCGCACACAAGGATCAGCCTCAGAGCAGCCGCATATCTCTGCCCATGTGTTATCCTTGGAGCCGTCGTCCACAAACACTATCTCATATTCTATTTTTGCGTCATTCAGGATACCTGACACTACCGAAGCCGTATTCCTGATATTCTCCTGCTCGTTGAATGCAGGAATGATAACCGAAAGCATTTAACGTTATTCTCCTATGATCTTCACGATTACATTCTTTTCACGACAGCCATCAAAATCGCCGTACATGATATACTGCCGAGGGCCAAGCTCCAGCCTGCCGTCAGAGATGGGGATAGTTACTGACGCTCCAAGCAAAAGCTGTCTTATATGTGCGGCACCTGCAGGCGCATAATCCACCTTATACTCGCTGTCCTCCTGTACCAAAGCGTCAAGAAGCTTGCTCCAGTCCTTATAAAGATCCTCGTTATCATGCTCGAGAAAAACAGACGATGTGGAATGTTGAGAAAACACGACACAAATGCCGTCGTTTATCATGCTGCGCCTTACACATTCCTCAACCTCATAGGAAAGGTTGAAAAACTGTCTGGGCTCATCGGATGTTATGGATAATACCTGTCTGTAATTCTTCATAAATTCTCCTTAATAATTAAGTTAAGTTTCACTTTTCACTCACTGTCAGCAACCCACGCTCGACCTCGGCATGGATAAGATTCTCACCGCCGCTGAAGCTGTACATATAGCTGCCCTTTACGCTGCCGCTGAGCAGCTCACTGCGAAATCTTCCTGTATCTGTTTCATACGAAAGCGCGACCGAACTGCCGGCAGGAAAACGTATCTCCGCGTCGCCCTTTCTTGTAACGATGCTGCAATCAGGCACAACATTGCTGAAATCCAGAAACACATTACCGCCGACGCTTGAAAGCTGCACGGGCGTTGATGTGTTCAAAGAAGCGATATCGCCGCTTTTCGTAATGACCGAAACAGCCTCACATGAAAACGAGTCAAGCAGCACGCTTCCCGTACTGGTGTATACGATAAGACTTCGATAGGTATGCTTTGGCAGATACAACCTGAAAACAAAATCCGTCTTTTCTTCCGTCAAGAAAGACACCTTCAACTCATCGCTCTCATTCACCACAAGGCGATTGTCGCCAAGCATGACCTCAACAGGTGCGATGCTCTTATAAACAAATTTGATCCTGTCGCCGTCATAGGGGATAAGCTCGACGTCAGTCTTGAGCATATTAAGCTCTATGTATTCACACAGCTCGACGCTGTTGTTACCTTCAAAATACTGCACATTACCCTTTGCAAAACGATATTTCCATAAAAAAGCGCCAAAGACGATGGAAAGCAGACCTGTAACAACAAGCCACCGATTGATAGCCTTCTTCATGCTCACCACCCTCTAACCCGATCACAATATCTGCGCACCTTATCGAAAAGCAATGCAGCCAGTAAACCTATCTTTACAGAAGCAAACCCAAGAAAAGCAGAAAAGCAAGCACTGAAAAGACCACCGAAAAGCATGATCTCAGGTGCAAGCTCTGTGAGGATAAAGCTGGTATCAAAAAGCAGTATCACACCACCGACAAGACCCAAAAACAATCCAAACGGGATGCAGATAACTGCCGCTGTAAGTGCAGAAAGCATGACAACGAACACGATCGCAAAAAGCACGGCATAGGCAGAATATGCACCGAAAACCTTTATCCTGCTCATGCGACACCTCCGCAATTTATTGATATAACGGCAACATGAGCATCAGCAACATCCGACGATCATTATTACCTCAGTAAACAGATATGCTCCTGCTGAGAAAAACTCAGCAGGAACATAGCTATTACGCTTATCTCTTGGTATTCTCAATTACCTTGTCGATGCTTGCTCTGTAATCATCCATTACGCGAATGATCTGCTCAACGATAGAGTTGTTGTCAGAAGAGCTCTGCTTCATTTCAACTACCTTGCTCTTGAGCTGTGCGAATATCTCGTCTACTCTTGCTACGCAAGCGTTCTGATCGGCGATCGTATCATAAAGGCTCTCAAAGCGCTGAGTAAGATCGTCGAAGCTTGCCTGCAGAACATCCATGGTCTCAACAGAGCGATCTATGGCTGCATTTGAGCCGCCGAACTGCTCGGAAATATTCTCTACCTGAAGCAGCAGCTGTCCGACTACCTCGGAAACTCTGTCAGAGAAGCGGTCACTGTTATCAGAAAGCTCCTTCATCTCGGAAGCAACTACCGCGAAGCCTGCACCTGCAGAGCCTGCATGGGAAGCCTCAACAGACGCATTGAGCGAGAGGAGCGTTGTCTTGAAGGAGATGGTGCTGAGCTGTTCAGCGATCTCGGCAACCTCGTTCATACGATCCTTCATATCCGTAACAGCCTGGCTAGTTTCATCAATTATGTTATTGACAGAATTGAGCTGACCTCTCATAGCTCTCATGCTGTCGCCGCTGCCGTAAAGCGCGGATTCAAAATGCTTGACCTGAGAGTTGAGCTTTTTGATCTGTTCACCTGTTTCATGGATCTTGTCATGCATATCTACACAGCTGTCTGCTACAACGCAAGCGCCGTGTATGATCTCCTGAGAACCCTTTGCAAGGCTCTTGGTGCTTTCCGCGATTCGCTCAGAGGACTTGTTGAAGTCGTATTCAAGCTTCTCACCCATCTCCTGCATAGCCCAGAGCAGCTTTTCAGAGTCAGAAGTATGCTCTCGTGCGATATCAATAAAGGAACGTCCGCGTCTGATAACGAGATAGTAAAGATAGCTTGCAATAGCAAACATTACATAGCAAAGAATATACTGACCGACAGACTCCATCTTGTCGCTATGTATGATAGGCATTACAACTAGCAGAACGAGCGCAACGATTATCTGAGTCTTTGTAAATTTAGGCTCCATATAAAGACCTGCTACACCTATTGCTGCAAGGAAAAGTATAAAGTCATCACTGAAAGATGCGCCACTGAACATCGAGATTATGAAGATCAGAAACTCGATCGCTATTGCAGTAACAAATTCTTTTGTCTGCACAGAGACCTGATTACGCTTCAGGTAATACAGAACACCTGCAAACAGCAGCATACTGCCGCCGATAGCAACAATACCGAACAGATTGAGCTTGATCAAATTGATCACAAGGAAAGCTCCTGCAACGAAAAACGTTACGAAAAGCATTATCTTGTAGATCCTGTCATGAGTCATAGGTTTTTTAGTTTCGCGTATGCCTTGGCCCTTTTTCATGGTATAGTCCTCCAAAGATGTTATATTGCACTGCCTACACAGACCTGCACGGCAGTAAAGCCCAATAATTTATACACTCAGACACGCTGCAGGCAGACGACACATTCTACATGAGCAGTCCTTGGGAAAAGATCGAATGCGCGTGCCTTTACAGCACGATAACCGTGTTCCTCGAGCCACCTGCAATCTCTTGCGGCAGTCGCTGCATTGCACGAGATCATCACGATGCGCTCAGGCGACATATCGATACAAGCACGCAATGTTGCCTCATCACAGCCTTTTCGCGGCGGATCAAGCAGTATCACGTCGGGCCTTATTCCCTGTTCACAAAGCTTTGCGGCAGCTTGTCCTGCATCCGCACAAATAAACTCAGCGTTGTCGTCGCCGTTGCGCTCAG
>SVMQ01000206.1 GCA_015067375.1 Oscillospiraceae bacterium
TAGATAACGAATGTATCGTTGTCGTAGGTGAACAGGCTTATCTGTGGATGGGCGTCAAGACGCACGCCGTTTACGGAGAACTCTTTTCTCATGCGTGTCAGCACCGTCTGCGGATAGTATTTTATCTCAGAGAAAGCCTCGGGCAGCACCAGTGTATATATCTGACCCTTGCCATAGGTGTCGCGTGCGAACAACGTACACGCTTCCTCCTCGCAGATGGCCTTACAGACAGCGCCCCAGGTCGCATTGTTGCGGAACTCAAGAACAGGTACAGATACCGCCTTTGCGGCGCTTTCGCGCTCCCATCTTCCGTGGAAGAAAGAGCATTCTGCCGCGAATTGCTGCACAGTCATCGTTCTGTCCCTGTCGCGTATCGAGGTCAGCCGTTCAAGTCCGCGACCGAGCGTGGCTTTTACAAATCCGCTTGTGATGATCGCCTTGCCACCTGCTGCTGCATAACGCTCCAGTTTGTCTATGATGTCGCGGTCGTATGCAGAGGAAGCGGTCAGCAGCATCGTGGGTGCGTTTTCTTCAAACTCAGGTGTAGGAATGATCGGGAATCCGTTCATTCCAAGGAAATCCTGCACGTTGTCCTCGCCCTGTGAAGCATTGGGGATGTAGCAGGGGATACCGACCGGTCTGCCAAGCTCTCCGATAAAGCTATCCAGCTTGTCCAGCATAAAGCCCAGTGCAGGGACATTCACGCTGTCGCACAGGCTCTGGAAACAGAACAACATCATCTCCTTGGGCTTAGCGAAAGCGGTGAGATATGCCTGTTCCAGATAGTAATCCAGCATACGGCAGTCATAGGGGTCAAACCAACCTCCGCCATTCCTGTCGGGAGCCATCCTGTCCATATAACCCATCAGCGAATAGGAAAGGTAACGTGGCAGGTGCTGATCGGTATTTACAGGGTCGCGCGTTTCGGTACCCGTGTAGATGAGATCGAATATCTCTTTTTGCGATGCGGGGTCGTATCCTGTTTCCTGATAGGATTCCATCCAGTTTGGATATTTGATGGTGATCTCGCATTCGGGGGCGATAGATTTTGCAGGATCTATGATATATTTTTGTGAGGCGCGGTACAGCAGGTCGGTGCGGTAAGCCTGCCAGCTTCCGTCTGTGATGCCGTTGTGTCTGTTGAATTCGTCACGGCCGCTCCTGCATTTGTCACAGGTACAGTTGCTGAAGAAGAAATCGTCGATGATGAACCCGTCGAATACTCGCGCATTAAGCTCGCACACCTGCTGCAAAACGGACATCATGCCCTCGTCGTTGTAGCACAGGGTGTTGAACATCCTCTGCTTTTTCTCCTGTCCCTCAGGATCGGGCATACTGGTGGTGATGCCGCCCTGTGTGCGTATGCCGTTGCGCTCAAACACGTTTTTTACAAGGCGCACCTGCTCCTCAGATGCAAAGCAGCCATCCCTGTACGGTTCGATGTAGACCTTATCCGGCCGCATATATTTTTTGAAGAAAGCGATCTGCTCCTCCAGCTTTGCTTCGTCCGCATTCTTTACGCCATGCGCGATAAAATATACAACAAGCTCAAAGTTTCTGTAGTTTCCCATCATACACGCTCCTATCTGTTATCTGCTTGTGTAAAACTGCTTTACGACGCGTTCTGCAGGCTTGCAGAATATGTCGTAGCCGCCGTGTTTGTCGGCTTTTGCCTCAGGGTACTGTTTCCATGCCCAGTCCCATATAGCGAAGCCGTTCACCCACGGCCGCTGTTCACAGGCTCTGAACATCTCCGCGTACCAGTCTGCCTGCCCTTTAAGGTCTACCTCGCCTTTTACTGACCAGTCGTTTGGTACGAGCGGCGAGCCTGCTGTGGACATACAACCGCATTCCGCAAAGAAGAACGGTCTGTTGAAGCTCTCAACGACCTTTTGTATGCGATCCAGCTGATTTTCCCAGTCGTTGATAGGATAGTAGCCGCTCGAAGAGATAACATCCACAGCATCCCACCATCTGACGTTATGCTCCTGATATTTGTCGGTGTTATAGGATACAGTGCCGCTGTATTCCTGTCTTATATCCGAGATAAGCTTGCGCCATTCCTGTTCGCGGCGCTCTGACTGTACCATTTCACAGCCCGCGATGAACATTTCGCATCCGCATTTCTGTGCGATCCGCGCATAATGCGCCTGAAAAAGAGTATAGGAAGCAAACCAGTTGCTCCATTTTGGCTCGCACGGAACATCCTCGTCAAAGAAATTGATGTGCGCGCGCCATGTTCCGTTGCGGCAGTTTACAGTAGGTTTAAGCGCAATGCGCAGTCCCAGTGACCTTGCGAAGCTGATGAACTCCGTCAGCTCGTCGTCAGCGATAGCGCCGTCGTAGCGGAAGTCGATCATTTCCGAGTGCGCCGTGTCCTGCAATCCGTTAGGTACAAGTATTATGAAGTCAGCACCCGTCCGTTCAACAAGGTGTTTCAGACTGTTATGTGCGTCTTTTGTGGAGAGTGAGCCGCTTCTTGCAAACGGCGCAAAGGTAACTCCTTTTATAAATTGCATAGCATATCCTCCTGTCGCGTTTTTTGGTGCATCCTTGATGAATGATACGGGTCTCGTTTCGCTCTTTTCGATCGAATCGGATGTCATTGTTAATGCTCAATGTTGTTTTGAAATTACTGGCTTTTATTATATTATCACTTTTTTCCATGTCATAATATAATAAATGCGTAAAAATAGTAAAAATCTATCTTGTTGAAAATATTGTGTTGACATTTATTTCAAACTGTGCTACAATGACATGAAATTTGTTAGCGCGGAGGAATTATGAGAAGAAACGCCGATATAAAATATGATTACAAAAGCCTGTCCGTGCCTGGCGGAGGATTCGTAACAGGCTTTTTGTTTCACCCGACTGGTAAAAAAATATTATATTGCCGTACCGATATCGGCGGTGTGTACCGATTTGATCATCATCAGCAGAGCTGGCATTTTCTCGGAAGCAGCATAACAGAGTTTGAGCATCATCTCACTCAGCCGCTTTCTCTGGCTGTTGATGAAGATGCGCCTGACAAGCTTTATGTCATGTGCGGCAACAGCAGAAAAGGCAATGATAGCGGAAAAGCGGCGCTGCTGATATCTTCTGACAGGGGAGATAGCTTCATTGAAAAGTCTGTGCCGTTTTGCTGCAACGGCAATGCGCCTGCACGCTCGACTGCAGAAAGGCTCGCATATAAAAACGGCTCTCTGTTTTTCGGCTCACAGGGGGAGGGCCTGTGGCGCTCGCGCGATGAGGGCGATACATGGACGAGGCTCAGCTTCAGCGAAGAAAACATAGTATTCGTTTCGTTTGTGCAGAATAATATAATGCTCGTGTCGTGTACAGGAGAAACCTGCGCGGATGGCAACAACAGAGGACACACGCTATTTGTAAGCTACGATATGGGCGGCAGCTTTGAAAGGCTGCATATCCCGTCTGCGCTTAACGACGAAAGATGCTGTCACAACGGCTTTGTTGCGGGAGGTATAGCAAGCAGCGGCAATGCAGTGTATATCACATTTTCACATTCTTTCAAAGAAAACCGCTGGGGCGGCTGGAACGATTTTTCCTGTGACAACGGCGGAGGATTTGACGGCAGGGTATACCGTTATGTCATAGCTAATGACAGACTTGAGTTTGACAAGGATATCACTCCGTCGATACAAGGTCATTCTGATAACAATACACGTCGCAGGCTTCCTTTTGCACTGGGTGGGATAGATGTCAGCGGAAGTATTGTAGCTGTATGCTCGATAGGCGGTCACGGTGACGCTATATTTATCTCTAAGGACGGCGGCAGCAGCTACGTTAAAATAACGAGTACAGATATAGAGCGATTCAGGATAGATGTGCCGTATCTGAAGCCTGAATACAACGGAGGACGGATACCGCTGCACTGGATGAGCTGTCTTCGTTTCGACCCGTCTGACGCTGACTTTGCCGTGATCAATACAGGTACAGGTGTATTTGCATTGAGAGATGTAACTTCGGATGCGCCATATATCACTACTTTGTGCAATGGCATCGAGGAAACAGTACACATGAATATCTATAGCGTTCCCGAGGGCAAAAATCTCGTGATAGATCTTGTGGGAGATCTGGGCGGATTTGCATTCAGACAGCTTGACAGACCGTGCGAGAATTCATTTGCCGATGCACACGGACATCGTTATATCACCTGTCTTAATGCGGATAAGATCGGAAGA
>SVMQ01000207.1 GCA_015067375.1 Oscillospiraceae bacterium
CTCATTCTATCGCACTTTGTCAGCTCATTCTGCGGAGTATCAATGCTCCTGCCGTTTCGGATAAATTCCTCCACCTGATCTTCAAGGTGCAGCTTTTCGATAAGCGTACCTCCTGTGACTGCAATAACAAGTCCCACTATCACATATATTACAGCGACCTTCCAGCCGAAAATGCTCATAAGCAGGATAAGCGAACCGAGATCTACCATTGGTGATGATATAAGAAATGAGAACGTCACGCCCAGCGGAAGCCCTGCACTTGTGAAGCCCATAAACAGTGGTATGGACGAGCATGAGCAGAAAGGCGTGACAGTGCCGAGCAAAGCCGCGATACAATTTGCGCCGATACCGTGGAATCTGCCAAGTATCTTCTTCGTTTTTTCAGGAGGGAAATAACTCTGTATATAGGTTATCACAAAAATCAGAAAACCGAGCAGCACCATGATTTTTATCGTATCATAGATGAAGAATTGCAGACTGCCGCCCAGCTTGCTTTCAGTATCAAGACCGCAGGCGTTCAGCAAAGAGCCGATAAGCCTGTTCAGCCATTTCATGCCGAATACTTCGTCCTGTATGAAGTCCCACACGCTTAACTTTCACCTCCGAGCATTTCGGTCAGTATCTCTGCTGCCGTCCTGACCATTTCCGGACAGAGAGTTCTGAACAGTCCGTTTGACCTTGCTTTGTTCCTGTCTTCCTCATTCCTGAGGTCGCAGCCAAGAAGGTCACGACAGATATACGAGCCCTTACGCTTCTCGAATTCGTCAAGGAACTTAACTGCCATAGCACCGCCTTTTGCACGGCTTGCTGTGTCATTGAGGTCGAACTGTCCGTACTTCATACCCAGAACCATAAGAGCTCCCGTACAAGCGCCGCAGACTTCTCCCTTGCACATTCCTCCGCCGAAACAAGCACCTATCTGGAATGCCTGTTTTTCGGTAATGCCGAACTCCTCCGCAAACGCAGCAAATACCGCCTGCGAACACATATAGCCATTTTCATAATACTGTACCGCTTTTGAAACATTATCCATTTTCTTATCCTCCGATAGTTATATTTAGATGTATCGATTTGTTCCCGCTGTTTAAAGCCGTATGGTCATACGGCTTATTTATTGCAGCAATTACAATCGTTTTCATTTACTGCCATGATCTCTTTCAGGCAGTCCATAGCGATCTTACCACCTTCCTGCGAAATAGAGTAGTGCATCCACTTGCCATCTTTTCTGCCGACCACAAGTCCGCTGTCGCAGAGCACCTTCATATGGTGAGAGAGTGTCGGTTGACTCAGGTGAAGCTCCTCAAGGAGATGACAGGCGCATAGTTCGCCGTTTTGCAGGATTCTGAATATCTGAACTCTGTTTTCATCACACAGGGCTTTGAATATTACCGTGATCTGCTTGTTTGATAACTCCACGTTCTCACCTCACCTTGAAGATTTTCTATATTATATCATACGCATAGAAAAATGTCAATATGTTTTTCTAAATTCTATTATAATCCAAGTCCATATCCTGCCACTATGCCGATAACAGCAGACAGCAGGATTATTTTTATCGGGTGGACCTTTTTGAATGCAAGCACGGAAGCAGCGGCAAATAATCCGAGAAATACCCAGAAACTTACAGCTGAAAAAGCCGATACGCTGACACCTGAAGGAAAAAACACAGTTCTCGCGACAGATATGAATGCGGCTCCTATCATTCCGCCTACGGCAGGCTTTAAGCCTGACATGATACCGCCTACAGCTTTGCTTTTCTCATACTTCTCAAAACACTTTGCGATGATAAGTATAATGATAAAGGAAGGCAGAATAATACCAAGTGTTGCAATGATAGCTCCGAGAACACCGCCAGTCCTCATTCCTACAAATGTAGCCATGTTGACCGCAAGCGGCCCAGGTGTGCTTTCACTTACAGCAATGAAATCCACGACCTCCGCCTGCGTAAGCCAGCCGTGACGCTCGACTTCGCTCTGTATCAGAGGAAGCATTGCATATCCGCCGCCGAATGTGAAGGCTCCGATCTTCAGGAAGGTCAGGAACAATTCAAGATTCTTATTCACAATATCACTCCTACAGAAAAATTATACCAAATGAATTAATATCCGTCAATATCCGGAAATGCAGAATTATACTTGACATAAGTCAATAAATATGTTATAATCGACATAAGTCAGAAAGGAGATGCTATTATGCCAAGACCTCAGAAATCACGCCGTATCTGTTGTTATCCCGATTACTGGAGCTTTGCGCCTGATCAGGATACAGCAAACGATACGGTAGTTATGTCGCTTGACGAGTTTGAAACGATACGTCTGATAGATTATCAATCAAAGACGCAGGAACAATGCGCTCAGGAGATGAACGTGGCGAGAACGACTGTCACGGCAATCTATGATACCGCAAGAAAAAAACTTGCTCAGGCTTTGGTCGAGGGCAGACGCATCGTCATTTCAGGCGGAAATTATACTCTTGATAACACGATCTCGGAGAAGATTGCACGGAAAGGAAGCACAATTATGAGAATTGCAGTAACTTATGAAAACGGACAGATTTTCCAGCACTTCGGCAGAACAGAGCAGTTCAAGCTTTACGATGTTGCCGATGGCAAGATAATAAACGAGCAGGTAGTTGGAACAATGGGGGCAGGGCATGGTGCGCTTGCGGGATTCCTGAAAAACGCTCAGGCTGACGTTCTTATCTGCGGAGGTATCGGCGGCGGAGCTCAGATGGCTATGCAGGAGGCAGGCATCGCTCTCTACGGCGGCAATATGGGAAGCGCTGACGAGGCGGTTGCTGCTTTTCTCTCACAGACTCTTGAACAGAACGAGAATCCTACCTGTGACCACCATGCTCACGAGCACGGTGAGGAACATTCCTGCGGAGATCACGGCTGTGGAAGCCACTCCTGCGGTAACCACTGATGAAGATCATCACACTTGTAGAGAACACCTGCGGAGCTGAAAACTGTATCGCAGAGCATGGACTCAGCATCTATATCGAAACAGAAAAGCATAAACTCCTGCTTGACACCGGACAGACCGATGCAGTTGTGAAGAATGCGGAAGTTCTCAGCATTGACCTGTCTGCTGTTGATACTGTGATACTCAGCCATGGCCACTACGACCACTCGGGAGGTATTCTGCCATTCTCGCAGATAAACCATACCGCACAGATAATCATGCAGAAGTCGGCTGCCGAGCCGCATTACAACGGAGAACGCTACATCGGCATTGATATGGATATACTCAAACTGCCGAATGTTAAGTTTGCAGACGGCGATATTCAGCTTGACGATGAATTATTCCTGTTCAGTGGTATCGCAGGCAGACGTTGTTATCCGCAGGGAAACAGAAAGCTGTCCCGTATGGAAAACGGCGTACAAGTCCCCGATGACTTCCTACATGAACAGTGTCTTGTAATAAAACAGAACGGCAAGAGTTGGCTGCTTTCGGGCTGTTCCCATAACGGTATCCTCAATATCATTGACCGATACAGAGAGATTTTCGGAAACGCTCCCGACTATGTTATCACAGGATTCCACATGATGAAGCGTGAGGGCGAGCATACCGAGGAAGAAAAAGCTGTTATCATTCAGACATCGCAGGAGCTTTCACAGCTTGATACCGTATTTTACAGCGGACATTGCACGGGCATACCTGCATTCGAGATGATGAAAGATATAATGAGAGATAAGCTCATTGCTTTGCACAGCGGAGAAGAAATACTATAACAAAAAAGCTCTCACAGCCGAAACTGTGAGAGCTCTATTTGTTTATTCAGATAAACACATTAACGTGAATATCACGCCAACTTAGTATCCTACGCTTCGTAGACTTTGCGTAAAGGTATTCTTTAGCATCGTCCAGATTCAGCGTAAAATAGCCGATCTGAGTATATTTTGGAATTACTTTCCTTCGTTGATTGCAGCCTGTATTGCAATTGATGAAAATATAGTGCAGATTAAAAGTGCGAGCTTTTATTTTCCTACACTTAAAAAAATTTTCATGCAAAAGCTTTCACTGTCACTCAGACAAAAATCCTCGAAAAATCGAAGAAAATCAGGAACTTGATAAAGTGACCTGAACTGTAGGATACCCATACTTATAGGCTTGTGGTCCCGAAGATCGTGGGTTCGAATCCCATCTCCCACCCCAGCGCCGAGTGGGCGCACGCAGTATCGCGTCTCAGTATGC
>SVMQ01000208.1 GCA_015067375.1 Oscillospiraceae bacterium
GTAACAGCTTCGCCGCTGTTTACCAGGGCGAGAGTCGCTTCATCGGCTTCGCCGGTGACTTCAAGGCCGTTGGCCTGCTGAAATGCCGTCAGGGCGGCACAGACTACGAGCTGACCGCGCGCTTTGAGGCATTCGACGACGAGAAGATATTCGGCATGGGTCAGTATCAGGAGAAGCACCTCGACAAAAAGGGTGCAGTGCTGGAGCTTGCTCATCGCAACTCGCAGGCGAGCGTGCCTTTCATGCTGTCCAGCCGCGGCTATGGCTTTTTGTGGAACAATCCCGCAATAGGTACAGCGACCTTCGGCACGAATAAGACCGAGTGGTACGCAAAGTCCACGCAGAAGCTTGACTATTTCATCACCGCAGGCGATACACCTGCAGATATCGAGCGCAACTACACCGCGGCTGTCGGCAGAGCGCCGCGTATGCCCGAGTATGGCTTAGGCTACTGGCAGTGCAAGCTTCGCTACCGCACGCAGGACGAGATACTTGCCGTTGCAAGGGAGCACAAAAAGCGCGGTCTGCCTATGGACGCTATCGTTGTGGACTTCTTCCACTGGACAAGGCAGGGTGACTTCAAGTTTGAGCCGCGCGACTGGCCCGACCCCGACGCAATGGTAAAGGAGCTTAAGGAGCTTGGCATCGAAACTGTCGTGTCCGTATGGCCGACTATCGACGAAAAGAGCGAGAATTTCGGTGAGATGGCAGGCAACGGCTATCTTGTTTCGGCTGACCGCGGCAACGGTCTGCACATGACATGGATGGGCAACACCGTATTCTATGATGCGACGCACCCCGACGCACAGAAATTCGTCTGGGAGAAGTGCCGCGAGAATTACTATAAAAAGGGCATCCGCACATTCTGGCTAGACGAGGCAGAGCCTGAATACGGCCCCTATGACTTCGACAACTACCGCTACTACGCAGGCACAGCGCTGCAGTGTACCAACATCTATCCGCTGATGTACGCTAAGGGCTTCTACGACGGATTGAAGTCCGAGGGCGAGCAGGAGGTACTCAGCCTTGTTCGCTGCGCTTGGGCAGGCAGCCAGAAATACGGCGTGCTTACATGGTCGGGCGATATACATTCCTCATTCCGCGCGATGCGTGAGCAGCTTCAGGCAGGTCTTAATATGTGTACCGCGGGTATCCCGTGGTGGACATCCGACATAGGCGGCTTCCTCGGCGGCGATATCAGCGATGAGAGCTTCCGCGAGCTGCTTGTACGTTGGTTCGAGTGGGGAGCATTCTGCCCCGTATTCCGTATGCACGGCGAAAGAAGTCCTTGGTACGAGCGCGAGCAGGAGTTCATTGACGGCGTGCGTCAGCTTACCTCGGGTCAGGATAACGAGGTATGGAGCTTCGGTGAGGACAACTATGAGATACTGAAAAAATATCTGTTCATCCGCGAGAAGCTGCGCCCCTACATCCGCGAGGCGATGGACGAGTGCAGTGCAACAGGTCTACCCGTAATGCGTCCGCTGTTCTTCGATTTCAGCGGCGACAAGACAGCATGGGAGACCGAGGACGAGTATATGTTCGGTCACGACCTGCTTGTAGCGCCTGTTATGGAGCAGGGGGCAACTGAGCGCAGCGTATATCTTCCTGAGGGTGCTGTGTGGACTGACGCAAACACAAAGACTGTATACAGAGGCGGACAGAGGGTGACAGTGCCTGCGCCGCTTGATATCATTCCGATATTCATAAAGGATAACAAGGAGCTTGCTGTATATTGATGGTCTAAAAAGGAGAGCGTTATGAAGCGTTTTTTATCCACGATAGTTGCTGCCATGATGATACTCAGCTTTTCGGGCTGCAGCGACGTAATAGATGAGCTTGAAACACTGTACGAAGAGTTTGAAGATTCGGACGACAAGGACGACCGCGATGACGAGGACGACCGCGATGACAAGGACGATCGTGATGACGATGACGACCGCGACGACCGCGATGATGAGCAGTCTGTAACAGAGAACGATCATCAGAGCGGCGCTGCGCCCATCGTAACGAACAAGGAAAACTTCGAGAATGGCGGTACATCAATGTCGCTGGTAAACGGCGATCTGGAGATATCCCGCCTTTCGCGCGAGAATGAGCGACCTATGGGCGGCGACGACTGGACTATCCTTGTGTATATGTGCGGCACTGACCTTGAAACGCAGGGCTACGCTGCCACGGTGGACATAGTTGAGGCTATCGAGGGCGAGTATCTTGACAGCGTTAATCTTGTGTTCCAGACAGGCGGTACAAAGGAATGGTATGAGGACATCATTGATGCTGATAAGCTGCAGCGTTATGCAAACGTCAAGGGTGACCTTGAGCTGGTTGAGGAGCTGCAGCTTGATAACATGGGCAAGGCCGAAACACTGTCTGATTTCATCAAGTGGGGCGCTGAGAATTATCCTGCGGATAACATGGGTCTTATCTTCTGGAATCACGGTGGCGGCAGCATCCATGGTGTATGCTTTGACGAGAATTACGACAAGGACAGCCTTACGCTCAACGAGATAGACCGCGCACTGTTTGACAGCTACGACAGCATGACCGAGCGCTTTGAGTTCATCGGCTTTGACGCGTGCCTTATGGCGACGCTTGAAACAGCAAATGTGCTGACGCCCTATGCGAAATATATGTATGCCTCGCAGGAAACGGAGCCTGGCTGCGGCTGGGACTACACAGCGATAGCAGACTATCTTGCAGATGAGCCTGACGCTGACGGAGCAGAGCTTGGCAAGGTGATATGCGACTCTTTCTACAAAGCTTGTGAGTCCTATTATTCCGAGGATAAGGCCACGCTGTCCGTTATCGACCTGTCGAAGATAGATGCGCTGCTGAAGTCGTTTGATGCGACAGCGCAGCAGATGTATCAGAGCGGCAGCTATACGGATATCGTAAAGGGTATAAAGTCAGCAGAGTATTTCGGCAGCAATAACCGCACTGAGGGCTACACCAATATGGTGGATCTTGGCGGTGCGCTTGATGCTTTATCGTACTACTGCTCAAATGCTGCTGATACGATGTCAAAACTTGACGCTGCTGTCGTATATTCGGTCAACGGCTGGAAGCACAGTAATGCAGACGGACTTTCGATGTATTATCCGCTGGCGGTGCAGGGATCTGAGGAGCTGTCCATATTTGCAGGCGTATGCCCCAGCACCTACTATCTCGCATTTGTTGACAAGACGGCTTATGGCACAACAGGCTCTGATATCAGGGACTACGACGCAGGCAGTCTGCTGGATGACCACGATGACATCTGGGATATCGGATATGTTGCGGAGGATTACTGTGTAAATACCGACACCTTTACAAGCGCAAGCGCTGAGTCTACCATTTCCGTTGAGGATGTATACTTCGACGATGACGGTATCTATACTGTGCAGCTTTCAAGCTATGACGCGCTTGATTATGCGGCGTGCAGTCTGTTTCTTACCGATTCTGACGGCACGAGCATCTATCTCGGCTCTGATGATGAGGTGTTGTACAGCGACACAGGCTTCATTATACAGGACAACTTCAACGGCTCGTGGATATCGCTTGACGACGGACAGCCGCTTCCTATCGAAGTGATAAGTCAGACAGCAAACACCAGTGTCTACACCTGCTCGATATTGCTCAATAATGAATACACCAATCTCCGTATAGAGTACGACTGGAATGCACAGAAGTGGAATGTCATCGGTGCGTGGGATGGTATTGATCCCGAAACAGGTATGGCGGCAAGGGATATCATCAAGATAGAAAAGGGCGATGTGATAACGCCTGTTTATTACTATGTCTACGGTGACAGCACCGACTATTTCTGCGGATATGATTATGTGGTGGGGGATAAGGTTGCGCTGGAATACATTTCGCTGCCCGAGGGCGACTACATATACAGTATCGCGCTGTACGATATCTACGGAAACTGGTATTTCACGCCTGAGGTAACATTCACCATCGACGATAAGGGTGAGCTTTACTTCTATCCTGATGAGCTTGGCGGAGGCGGTATTTTCGATTTCAGCAGCGATAACAGCTTCGATTACGATGATTACTGGTACTGATACAAATGAGAGGGAGCATTTTGATGCTCCCTCTCTTTTTTATTGGAGCTTTAGCGGAAATAAACCCCCAGTTCTACTGGGGGAATTAAAAAAGCTTTAGCAACGGCAAATAGAAAAACAAAATACACTATAAG
>SVMQ01000209.1 GCA_015067375.1 Oscillospiraceae bacterium
GCTTTATGACTTCCTGTTCGATATGAAAAAGACGGGCAAGGGGTATTTCGTCAACCTGTCCGTGCCAAAGTTCGATGTCACTACACAGACCGACCTTATCAGCGGACTGCAGAAGCTTGGCATTACCGACGCATTCAGCGAGGATAAGGCAGACTTTACTCCGCTTCACGGCGACGAGGTAAGCTCCTATGTCGGCAGAGCAGATAACGCAGTGCGCGTTTCGATAAACGAGAAGGGCGTTTCTGCGGCTTCCTTTGTCATGACCGCTAATCCCGGTACCGGTGCTTTTATGGGCACAGAGGAGATAGATTTCGTGCTGGACAGACCGTTCCTGTTCGTGATAGAGAGAAATACGCTTCCGTTGTTCTGCGGAATAGTAAATCAGCCGTAAACAGATAAAATAATTGGGTATATATAAATTCGCTCCCTCTCGGTGGTGTTTCCGAGGGGGAGCGTTCGTTTTGCAAGCCAATTACAAGCAACTTGCATAAATTTAACAGTGCACATTAGTCTATTTTTTATGAAATGTGGTCAAGCCTATTCTCAAATGCGGCAAAATATGCTATACTTATATACGTATTTATATTGTTCTGCGTTGGTGCAGAAAAATCCCTATATGGAGGTATATCATGTCAAAATTAATGCTTGGCAATCAGGCTGTTGCGCGCGGCTTATACGAGGCAGGCGTAACAGTAGTATCCAGCTATCCCGGCACACCCAGTACCGAGATAACCGAATTCGCTTCTACATATCCCGAGGAGGTAATGCACACCGAGTGGGCGCCCAACGAAAAGGTAGCCTGTGAAACTGCTGTCGGTGCAAGCATCGCAGGTGCGCGTGCTTTCACCGCTATGAAGCACGTTGGTCTTAACGTTGCGGCTGATCCGCTGTTCACCGCGTCCTACACAGGCGTTACAGGCGGTCTTGTTATCGCAGTCGCTGACGATCAGGGAATGCATTCCTCTCAGAACGAGCAGGACTCCCGTCACTATGCGGCGTCAGCAAAGGTTCCCATGCTCGAGCCTTCTGACAGCGGCGAGTGCAAGGACTACACAAAGCTCGCTTTCGAGATAAGCGAGCAGTTCGACACACCTGTTATCCTGCGCCTTTCCACGAGAGTATCACATTCCCAGAGCAAGGTGGAGGAGTGCGAGCGTGTTGAAAAGGCTCTGCCCGAGTATCAGAGAAACGTTCAGAAGTACGTTATGATGCCCGCTTTTGCAAAGCCCAAGCACGTTATGGTCGAGGAGCGCACCGCAAAGCTGGTCGAGTATGCAGAAACATCCCCTCTGAACACTGTTGAGATGAACGATACTAAGATCGGTGTTATCACAGCAGGTATTGCATACCAGTATGCAAAGGAAGCTCTTGGCGACAAGGCAAGCTACCTTAAGCTCGGTATGATACATCCGCTCCCCGTAAATCTCATCAAGGACTTTGCGGCAAAGGTGGACAAGCTGTACGTTATCGAGGAGCTTGACGACGTTATCGAAACACACTGCCGCAAGCTGGGTCTTGATCCCATCGGCAAGAGCGAATTTACATTCATCGGCGAGTATAGCCAGACCTATCTCAAGGAGAAGATCCTTGGCGAAAAGAACGAATCTGTTGATTTCGGTGAGAATGTACCTGTTAGACCTCCCGTTATGTGCGCAGGATGTCCCCACCGTGGTGTGTTCTATACATTGAAGAAGCTCGGCGTTATGGTAAGCGGCGATATCGGCTGCTATACTCTGGGTGCTGCCGCTCCGCTGCAGGCTATGGACTCTACCGTATGCATGGGTGCTTCCATCAGCGGTCTGCACGGCTTCAATAAGGCGCGCAAGGGCGAGTTTGAGGGCAAGGCTGTTGCGGTTATCGGTGACTCTACCTTTATCCACAGCGGTATCACAGGACTTATCAGCATCGCGTACAATGCAAGTAATTCCACTGTGCTTATCCTTGATAACTCCATCACAGGTATGACAGGCCATCAGAACAACCCTGCAAACGGCAAGAACATCCACGGCGACCCTGCAAATGCGGTGGATCTTGAGGCACTCGTTAAGTCGATAGGCATCAACCGTGTGAATGTAGTTGATCCGGGTGACCTTGCAGCTCTTGAGGCTGTGCTCAAGCAGGAGCTTTCCGCTGCTGAACCCAGCGTCATCATCTGCCGCAAGCCCTGTGCGCTGCTGAAATCCGTTAAGCACAAGCCCGCATTCAGGATCGACGCTGACAAGTGTAAGTCCTGCAAGGCTTGCATGCAGATAGGCTGTCCCGCAATCTCCATGACAGGCGGCAAGGCTAAGATAGACGCTACATTGTGCGTTGGCTGCAACCTGTGCAGTCAGATGTGCAAATTCGGCGCTATCGAGGAATAAGAAACGCTCGCGATAATGCCGCATCTTCCACGTTACTCGCACGCTTGACGTACAAAAAGTACGCCTGCGGTGCGTGTTCCTTGAAGCTGCAGCTTTCTCACGACCGTTTGCGGAACTCTTAAATAATACTATGTTCAAGAGAGGAAATAAAATGGAAACAAGATCAATCATGTTAGTCGGCGTTGGCGGACAGGGAACACTGCTCGCAAGCCGAATTTTAGGCAATACTCTGCTTGCGCAGGGCTTTGATGTTAAGGTCAGCGAAGTCCACGGTATGTCCCAGCGCGGCGGCTCTGTTGTTACATATATCAAGTACGGCGATAAGGTGTACTCTCCCGTTATCGAAAAGGGCGAGGCTGATATCATCGTATCCTTTGAGCAGCTTGAGGCTGCAAGATGGCTGCCCTATCTGAAAAAGGGCGGTAAGATCATCACGAATACCCAGCAGCTTGAGCCTATGCCTGTCATCACAGGCGCGATGGATTACCCCACCGATATCATCGAGAAGATAAAGGCAAAGGGCATTGACATCACAGCGCTTGATGCGCTCTCGCTTGCTAATGAGGCAGGCTCTTCGAGGGCTGTAAATGTAGTTCTCATGGGCGTTATGTCAACGATGATGGAATTCCCCGCGGATTCGTGGAAAACAGCGCTTGAGGAGTGTGTTCCAGCAAAGGCACTGGACATCAACCGCAAGGCATTTGCGCTCGGCGAAAGCTACGGCAAATAAGGTCAATAAGCGGCTGCATTGAGCCGCCGCAATCTATACAAAAGGAGCAATTCCCATGATAAAGTATTTCAAGCCCGAGATCGAGTGCGCCCCGCGTCATGAGCTGGAAGCACTCCAGTCCTTCCGTCTTTCTCAGCAGATAAGACGTGTTTACGAGAACGTAAAGCCCTATCGTGAGAAGATGGATGCAGCAGGCGTGAAGCCTGAGGATATCAAGTCCATCAAAGACCTCAGCAAGCTTCCGTTTACCGTTAAGCAGGACCTGCGCGACAACTATCCCTATGGAATGTTTGCCACTCCCATGAGCGACGTAGTAAGAATACACGCGTCCTCTGGTACAACAGGTAAGCAGACAGTTGTTGGCTATACTCAGAAGGATATTGATATCTGGTCTGAGTGTGCGGCTAGAGCGCTTGCTTCTGTCGGCGGCGATGAGCATGATTTCGTTCATGTTTCCTATGGTTACGGTCTGTTTACAGGCGGTCTTGGTATGCACTACGGTGCTGAAACGCTCGGTGCAACTGCTATCCCTGCTTCTGCAGGTAACTCCCAGCGCCAGCTTGAGATGTTCAGGGATTTTGGCTCCACTATCGTGTGTATGACGCCATCCTACGCTATCAGTCTTATCGAGCTTATGAGCGAGATCGGCATGAGCAAGGATGACCTCAAGCTCAAGGCAGGCGTTTTCGGCGCAGAGCCTTGGACAGAGGAGATGCGTCAGCAGATCGAGGAGGGTCTTGGTCTGAAGGCTTATGATATCTACGGTCTGTCCGAGATCATGGGTCCGTCTGTGTCCTGTGAGTGCGAGTATCAGTGCGGTATGCATATCTGTGAGGATCACTTCATCCCCGAGATCATCGACCCCGATACCTTGGAGGTGCTTCCCGAGGGAGAGCAGGGCGAGCTTGTGTTCACCTGCATCACCAAGGAGGCGCTGCCGCTCATCCGTTACAGAACACGCGACATTGCTACGCTGGTATACGAGCCCTGCAAGTGCGGACGTACACACGCGCGTATGCTCAAGCCTCAGGGCAGAACTGACGATATGCTCATCATCCGCGGCGTAAACGGATTCCCGTCGCAGAT